>NZ_JASDDE010000049.1:0-28134 GCF_030407565.1 Pseudoalteromonas sp. APC 3694 | reverse complement strand
TGGCTACCAATGTGGGCTGATTGATATATGTACTACAAAGATCAACAGCCCCTAATCAAGGCCTATCAATCTTTGTTCACGCATATTTAAATTTAGGCTAATATTAGCTGTTATAGTAAGTAGGCTTAAATATAAGTTGTAGTTATAATCTATTTTTTAATCCTAGGCTGATATGCTTGAAGTTTATGGGAGGTAATAATTTAGAGGGATATTAATGCATCAGCATTCATTTGATAAAACAGAATAAGTCAGATTAACCGTATTCAAAAATATAAGCTTAATAATTACATTAGTTGCTTTAGTTGTGGCTTACGTTAATGTGTTTATGAGTAAAAATTATGTTTTGGGCTTTATTGAACTTGCATTAGCTTTTTTTTGTATTTATACGTATCACCAAACGAGAACAAATCGCTCTAAATTATGGCATCGCTATGCTGTTATTTATACTTACTTTGCAGTTGTGTTGCTTGCTATCACCGCAATTAACTTAGAGACTGGCATATCGCATTGGGTGTGTACTCTTCCTGTATTGGTTTACTTATTGTTTGGAAAAAAGCATGGCTTTATAAGCAGCTTTAGCTTTTTGATTACGTTGTTACTACTGTTTTATGTGATCGACAAACGGTTAGTTGAAATAAATTTTAAGCTCATCATTAATCTTTCGCTGACGTATATTATTGTGTGGGGTGTTTCACATGTTTTTGAATCGATGAGAGCCTCTAATCAAGAGGAAATTATTAATTTAGCATTACGCGACAGCTTAACGCAGGCTTATGACCGGCGTGCTTTTAAAAGCCATTTTCATAACCATATCGACTTTTCTAACCCCTATTGTTTTGCCTTAGCTGATCTGGATTTTTTTAAAAAAGTAAACGATAAATATGGGTACGATGCCGGTGATGCAGTGCTGGTACAATTAACACAGTTATTTAAAAAACATTTAGGCGATGAACATGTTTATCGTTTTGGCGGTGAAGAATTTACATTGGTGGTAAATGACGACATAGAGGTCGCTATAATCACAATGGATAAGCTAAGAACTGACATACAAAATCATCAATTTACTTATATGCAGAGCACGTTAAATATCACTATTAGTATTGGCTTGGTCGGTATTGATGCACATGAGCATAATCACCTGAGTGAAATTTTAAGATTAGCCGATAATTATTTATATTTAGCTAAAAACAACGGTCGAAACTGCGTTGTCAACGGCCTGACTAAAATATCAAACAAGGGCAAAGAAACATTAACCAAATAACTTTCGTCTGACTACTTTTCTGTATTCGCTCGGGGTTTGGCTCAATACCTTTTTAAACACACGGGTTAAATGCCCTTGATCGTTATAACCAACTTCTAACGCGACTTCCTGAATTGATAAGTTCGATGAGGCCAGTAATTCTTTTGCACCTTCAACACGTAGCTGCTGCCAGTACTCTATAGGGCTTTGATTTGTAGCAAGTCGAAACCTGCGTGTAAACGTGCGGTAGCTTAAGCTAAATTGTGCCGCGACTTCTTGTAAATCTAACTCACTAGATAAATTAGTTTTTAACCAAAATTGTATTTGTGCAATAAGTTCATCAGCATGTCGGTTAACGGCGCCTTCTAAATAGCGTTGATCTTCGTAGGGTTTACGTATTTCATGTGAAAAGTTCCGCTCAACATGCTGCGCCGCTTCTTTACCATAGTATTGGCTAATAATATGAACAATAACGTCAGCTAAGGCATTTAAACTGGCTACCGTATACATGCGCTCTGATTGGGTAATAAAAAAATCAGGTTTTAAGCTAACGTTTGGATAATCTTGAGAAAATTGCTTGGCATAATGCCAGTGAGTGGTTGCAGGGTGACCATCAAGTAAACCGGCTTCTGCGAGCAAACAATTACCGGTACCAACACCAATAATATGGCTTCCCATGGTAAAACTCTCATTGAGCCAATTAACTATTGGTTGATTCGTTTTAACAACCGGGCGTGGATTACGCCAAATACCCGGAACAATGATTAAATCGCAATAGGGGGCGTTATCACTGCTGCAATCAGGCACGATGGCTAAACCTGTTCTGGTTGCAATAGGAGCCATATTTTTAGCAATTAAATGAATATTCAGCGCTCTAAAGTGTTGCTTACTAGTGTGCCCTTTGGCGAACGCTTCACCTGCTCGGAGCATTTCAATTGGCAGGGTTAAACTAGTTACCAGTAGGTGCGAGTAAACAGCAATGGCTATATTTAATGGTGGATTTGTTGGATTATTGCTCATTTAAATGCTCCGACCAGTTGTTTTTGGCCTTTTATGCTTAATATTTGGCTATTAAAGCACAAGGATGTGTGCGTAATCCAATTAAACTAATGTCATATTCTTATAACACGCATTTTAAAGGTAAATTATGACTGCATTACCCGTTATTGTAGGCATGGGAGGCATTAATGCCGCTGGCCGTACTTCTTTTCATCAAGGTTATCGTCGTATCGTGTTAGATAGCTTAGCGGCGCAAGCTCGCCAAGAAACGTTTTTAGGCCTTGCCACATTAATGAACTTAGTGACTACAGTAAACGGCCAACTTGAAGACAGCCAAGGTAATCATGTTGAGCAAAGCGACATAGAAGCACGTTTTGGTGAGCAAATTATTGCAGGTACATTAATTCGTAAAATTGAAAAACAACATTTTGATGTAGATGCCACGCCATGGCAGCAAAAAATGACGTTAACCGCATCGGATGAAAACGCGATTGTGTTTGAAACACGCCGTCGTGATTTACCTTCGCCAGTTCCTGAAAGTTGGCACGTAGAAGAACTTGAAAATAAAAAAGTGAAAGTAACTATTGCTGCTCAATTTGATATTAAACATGATTCTACTCGTGATAACCCAATTAAATCTGCTGGGCAACTACCCACAGGGTTTGATCCGTCAATTATGTACAATAGCCGCTACCAACCTCGTGGTTTACAAGCCACTATTTTTGCTGCCACCGATGCAATAAAATCAACCGGACTTGATTGGCAATACATTATGAATAGTGTTGAGCCTGATAAAATTGGTACCTATTCAGCATCGGTTATTGGCCAAATGGACGATAAAGGCTTAGGTGGGTTAGTCAAAGCGCGCCAGCAGGGTGATCGTGTCAGCACTAAGCAGCTAGCACTGGGTTTAAATACAATGTCGACCGATTTTATCAATGCCTATGTTACGGGCAATGTAGGGACTACTTTTTCTACATCGGGTGCGTGTGCTACTTTTTTATATAACTTGCGCGCAGCAGTAAATGATATACAAGCGGGGCGCACACGTGTTGCAATTGTGGCAAGTGTTGAATGTGCGATTACTCCTGAAGTGGTTGAAGGCTTTGGCAATATGAGTGCGCTGGCTAATATTGAAGGTTTGCGCCGCTTAGATGATTTAAGTAATGACGATGAACCTGATTATCGTAGAAGCAGCCGCCCATTTGGCGAAAACTGTGGCTTTACTTTAGGTGAAGGCGCACAAGTGGCTATATTAATGGATGATGCGCTGGCACTTGAACTAGGTGCAGACATTATGGGCTGTGTGCCTGATGTATTTGTTAACGCCGATGGAGTAAAAAAATCAATTACTTCACCTGGGCCTGGTAACTACATTACCATGGCAAAATCGGCTGCACTTGCCAGTAGCTTACTAGGTAAAGAGGCATTACAGCAACGTAGCTTTATTTTAGCCCATGGTTCAAGCACACCACAAAACCGCGTAACTGAGTCGTTAATTTATCATAAAGTAGCGCAAACATTTGCAATAGATAATTGGAAAGTAACCGCCCCTAAAGCGTATGTTGGCCATACTATAGCACCTGCCAGTGGCGATCAGCTTGCCATTGCCTTAGGTGTATTTAGTCATAATATTATGCCGGGTATTACCACTATAGATAAAGTGGCTGATGATGTTTATGCAGATCATTTAGATATTCGTAACAGTCACTATGATTGTGGTGATATGGATATTGCATTTATAAATTCTAAAGGGTTTGGTGGTAATAATGCAACAGCCACAGTGCTTTCAGCAAAAGTAACGATGCAGATGCTTACTAAGCGTCATGGCGATGAAATGATGGGGCTCTATACCAGCAAACATGCAGCGGTAAAAGAAGCACAACAGCACTATCAACAACAAGCAGATTTAGGTCAATACGCGTTAGTTTATCGTTTTGGTGATGGGCTGATTGATGAAAATGACATTGTTATTGATGAGCACAGCATTCAGCTGCCAGGCTTTGAAAAAGCAATTATATTCAATACAACAAATTCCTATCAAGATATGTTCTAAGCACACATACTTGTTAGCAAGGCGCTTTTTAAGCGCCTTTTTTAATGACTAAAAACAACAGCGTAATAACTAAATATATTTAGCAATCAGGCTGTTTTTATTACGATATTTCCAGTTTAAGTAGCGCTTAGCGAGTAAGGCGGTAAGCACAACCACTACAGCTATCATCGCCATGGTTGCAATATAACTCATACCATACCCTGATGGTAAGCCAACAAGGGTTTCACCATAGGTCATATCACTAAAGTTAAATCCAAGAGCAGGTATTAAAAGCCAACTGATAGCATGCAGCAAATACAAGTGAGTGAGGTAAGAAAACATGCTGGTTTTACCTAGGACTTGCAGAAAATTTTGCGAAAAACTAGCCTTTAAGTGGCTCAATAGTTTTAGCGCAATTAAACCAAGCCCTACAGTAAGTAACATAAATTGTAACGACAACGGATATTTAGTCGGATTTAAAAACGACATAATAGTCAGCAGTGGAACTGTATGTGTAGAAAACTGTGACATATCACCGTATAAATTAAAGCCGCGTAGTATTGAATAAAGTGCTAGGCAGCTCATACCCAAAATAAACGCGTAATTCATCACTTTTTTACTATAATGCTGAGATTTATAATATACACCTGCATAATAAGCCAAACACATGAGTCCAACAATAGGCGCAACGGGGTAGGTCGTTCTAATAGAAAAACCAAACGGCAGTGCTAATACATTTTTTTGATGAACGATAGACCACAGTGTATGCGCGATGGTGTTACTTTCAAAGGTAATACCATCTAATAAGTTATGACCAAATACCAGTATTAACCCAGCTATAAATACAGGGTATATACCTATTAAGCGAAGCAAGCCAAGCACCACAAAGCCCCAGCCAATCGCCCAAATTACTTGAGCATATAACATCGGGAAAAGAGGGTTAAAACTCCATGACCATGACACAATTGTAAACTCAAATAAAATAAGCACTAAGCCTCGAACTATTAAAGCGTTAGCAAACTGACGAGTACACGCGTATTTATGCTCTGTAATAGCGGCGGAGAGGCCTGCTAAAAATACAAATAATGGCGCACAAAAATGCGATATAAAGCGTGTGAAAAAAGTAAGCGCATCTGTACCGGGTATGGTCATGGGATCAGTTACTGAATAATTTAGACAATAATACATGCCGTGATCTATCACCATAAATATGATGATAATGCCGCGTAATAGATCAATATGATGCAAGCGACTTTGCGATAAAGATAATGACATAAAATACAATTAACAAGAATGAAAAAAAAGAATTTGATTATATGTTATATTATATCAAAAGGCGAGTTTGAAGATTGAATTTAACAGGGTGATCGCATCAGCGCTAAGCAATTAATTATAATTTTCATTATTTAAATCTTTTAACATACCTAAGCGTTATGAAGTTTATTACTGCCAACAAAATAGCTATTTCATAGCGGCTGTACGCAATAGCGATACCAATTAAACCCATATTCCAAATACTCGCAGCTGTTGCTGTTCCAGATGTAGACTGGTTATTTTTTAAAATAGCGCCACCACCAATAAAACCAATACCTGTAATAATACCTTGTAACATTTTAGATTGCGCCTCTGCCCCCTCCAAAACTGACATAGCAATCAGTGCATAACCACATGATGCGACGGCAACTAAAGGAAACGTTCTTAGACCTGCACCATTATGGCTATGCTCTCTATCATATGCCATTGGCAGGGCAAGTAAATACGCCATGCCAAGATGAATCAAGTTATCAATAATGTCTCTCCACTGTAGATCAATTTCCATTGCTATTTCCACGGATAAATTTTAAATAAGTAGCAAAAATTGAACCAAGGTATTAATTTAAATAAAATCATTGTGTTACCTTTGCTTTATCGAGGGGGATGAGTGGCGTTAGCAATATTTACACAATAAAGTGCGTTTTTACCCAGCAATGAATTTCAGCTGCGTACCACACAAGCAAACTCTATTATGTAAAATTGTGGGGCTTACATATTTCTACAACACTCCTTTTTTAAGTCGTATATAATTTGGCTTATTTGCAACGAGAGTTTACATGCGCATTTTATTAATTATTATCTTTTTAAATGTATTAAGTGGTTGCACAGTAATGGGTATATTTTTGGATGAAACGGCGAGATCCAATTTAAACATCAATAGCACTAATAGCTATGTAAAGGATAAAGATGGTTTTAGTTTTAGCAAACTTGGTTACGAAACTGATAAAGCCATAATTGAATTTATAAAAGGAGATGACGGTGTGATTAAAAAATGTAGGCAGGTTACTAGGGTCTGTTGACCTTTCAAGGTTAAATTTACAGCAGTCTGTTTGGTATTTAGGCAAGGCAGAGCCTATGTGGTGTGGTTATTCCCCATAAATAGGCGATAACGCAGAATAAATGCTAATCAGGCGCTGCCCGAAGGGTTCTGCCTAGGGGCGATTTACTCTTTGTTACTCGGTTTTTACTTAGCCCACTAGGTTACAAACCTCGCGCCGCGATTAAACCGCCCCTAGTTTGAACAAATTTTAATCCGCAAAGGTCAACAGACCCTAAAGTCTTTAAAGAATGTGTAGAAGTAGATAACTCTACTCTACACAGTAATGAATCTAAGCCGATAAAAACTGATGATGAAATAATAAGTGTTGGTCTATAAAGCTACTAATAAAAAAGTAACTATGATCGTAGCCAGCGTGCATTTCGAGCTGCAGCGGATACGCTTTTGTATTAGCGATATCGACCAAATTTTGCGGCTTAAGCTGCTCTTCTAAAAAGTTATCAGCATCACCTTGGCTTACCAGCATAGGTAAATAGTTAGCTTGCTCGGCTTGTTGCATTAATTCGCAAGTATCGTAGTGTGCCCACGTTGTTTTGTCGTCGCCTAAGTAGCCTGTAAATGCTTTTACACCCCACGGACACGCCATAGGATTAACAATAGGACTAAATGCCGAAGCGCTGGTGTACGATTGTGGGTTTTTAAGTGCAATCATCAATGCGCCGTGCCCGCCCATTGAATGACCACTAATTGCTTTTTTATCTGTAACAGGAAAGTGTTGCTCAATTAGTGCCGGTAACTCATTAACAACGTAATCATACATATTAAAATGGGTGTTGTAGGGCGCTTTTGTGGCATTAAGGTAAAACCCAGCACCTTGTGCAAAATCATAGCTGTCTTCGTTTGGCACGTTATCACCACGTGGGCTCGTATCTGGCGCTACAATGGCGATACCCAGCTCCGCTGCTTTTTTAAATGCGCCTGCTTTTTGCATAAAGTTTTCATCGGTACAGGTTAAACCTGATAACCAGTACAGTACCGGCACCTTATTGGTTTCACTGGCGCCTGGCGGTAAAAAAACTGCAAAACGCATAGTGCAACGAGTGCTAGAAGCGCTATGACTGTATTGCTTATGCCATCCGCCAGCCACTTTCGCTGTTGAAATATTTTCTAACATAACAATCCTTAAAAGCCGTTACTTAATAGCAACGGCTTGTGATGGTAATTAAGTGAAATGAGCGTATTAGTAATGAATTACAGTACGAATACTTTTACCTTCATGCATTAAATCAAAGGCATCGTTAATTTCTTCTAGGCTCATGGTATGAGTGATAAAGTCGTTTAGCGCAAATTCACCCGCCATGTAACGCTCTACAATTTCAGGAAGTTGTGAGCGGCCTTTAACACCACCAAATGCGCTACCACGCCATACACGGCCAGTAACAAGTTGGAACGGACGAGTTGAAATTTCTTGGCCAGCACCGGCTACACCAATAATCACAGACTCTCCCCAACCCTTATGACAACACTCAAGCGCAGAGCGCATCACATCAACATTACCAATACATTCAAATGAGTAATCAACACCGCCATCGGTCATTTCAACAATGACTTCTTGAATTGGCTTGTCAAAGTCTTTTGGATTAATTAAGTCGGTAGCACCTAGTTTGGTCGCCAAGTCAAATTTAGAGGTATTAATATCAATACCAATAATACGGCTTGCACCAGCCATTTTAGCGCCAATAATGGCAGATAAACCAATACCGCCTAAACCAAAAATAGCCACCGTATCGCCCGCTTTTACTTTAGCCGTATTTGTTACAGCGCCCATACCGGTAGTAACACCACAGCCTAATAAACAAATTTCTTCTAACGACGCTTCTTTGTTTACTTTAGCCAATGAGATTTCTGGCAATACTGTGTATTCAGAAAATGTAGATGTACCCATATAGTGGTAAATAGGCTCGCCATCTTTGAAAAAGCGAGTGGTACCATCTGGCATTAAGCCTTTACCTTGTGTTTCGCGTACTGCTGAACACAAGTTTGTTTTACCTGAAGTACACATTTTACATTCACCACATTCTGCGGTGTATAAAGGAATAACGTGATCGCCAACTTCTACACTTGAAACGCCTTCGCCCACAGCGTAAACCACCCCAGCGCCTTCATGACCTAAAATAGCGGGGAAAATACCTTCAGGATCTTCACCTGATAAAGTAAAAGCGTCTGTATGGCACACACCAGTGGCAGTGATTTTGACCATTACTTCGCCTTTTTTAGGCATCATCACATCAACTTCTTCAACGCTTAAAGGCTGATTAGGGCCCCAGGCAATCGCTGCTTTTGATTTTATAAATTCAGACATGTGTATATCCTTTGTAGTGGTTTGAATATGAATTGTAGACCCATACTGTTTGGGTGATGAGGTTATTGTATTTGTTTCTCAGATAATGATAATCTTCAATTTAATAAAACACTTTTACAGTATGGTAATAATTATGCGTTGGGAAGGTATTGATGAGTTTATTGCTGTTGGCGAAGAGGGGAGTTTTACCCAAGCTGCACAGACGTTAGGTTTATCGGTTGCTCATATTAGCCGCCATGTTACAAAGCTAGAACAACGGTTAAATACGCAATTATTAACACGTACCACTCGAAAGGTTGTGTTAACCAAAGAAGGCGAGCAGTTTTTACACCAAGTTAAACATTTACAGCACGCAATGGACGAGGCCACTCAAGGCTTAGCATCGGTACAAACCTCACCTAAAGGTAAAATTAAATTAACAGCACCGGTTATGTATGGTGAAAGTTTTATTATGCCCATTGTGCATTCATTTATGCATGATCACCCTGAGGTAGAAGTAATCGCAACGCTCTCTAACGAGCAAGAAAACTTATTAGAGGGGGGCTTTGATTTAGCCATTCGACTAGGCCATTTAAAAGATTCAAGCTTAAAAGCGCGGCGCTTGAGCTCGCGACGATTTATTATGTGTGCTTCACCTGCATATTTAGCGCGTTTTGGTGAGCCTCACACTTTGGGGGAGCTTAATAATCATCAATGTTTAATTGGCAATAGTAGTTATTGGCGAGTAAATGAAAATAATCGTGATAAACATATTAAGGTAGCAGGGCGATTGCATTGTAATAGCGGCTGGGCACTCGTTGACGGCGCTATAAAGGGTTTAGGTATTGTTCAGTTGCCTGATTACTATATTGAAAATGAAATCAAATCCGGTCAGTTAGTACCTATATTAACTGCATACCAACCACAACAAGAGGGCGTGTGGGGTCTATATCCGCCACGGCAATTTGTGGCTACTAATGTGCGGGTATTACTTGATTACTTAGTAACAGGGCTGAAAGTTTAGCAGGATTTACTGGCTTGTTTAAAATATAGCCAAGTATCAGATTTATAAATTATTTCTTACATTTATGGTGATATTCAATTGCGCTGAGTTCGTGCTACTATAACGCCACACTTTTGGCATTAATGTTTTAATTAATATGTTTCAACCTGTTAGCCTATTTATCGGACTCAGATATAGCCGCTCCTCTAAAGGCAATGCGTTTATTTCGTTCATTTCGTTTTTTTCTATTGCAGGTATAGCGATTGGTTTAATGGCGCTTTTTACGGTCAGTAGTGTAATGAACGGCTTTGAGAGTAGTTTAAAATCTAATATGTTGGGGCTTATTCCACACGTTGAAATACAAGCTAAAGATCACTCCAAAGCGCAAATGAATTCGCTAAAACCTGCGCTTGAGCAATCACCGTATGTTGATCATGTTAGTTTGTACCGCCACGGTGAAGCCATATTGCAAACCAATAAAGATCTTCACGGGGTGTTATTACAAGGGCTTTACGACAATAACGGCTCGCTGTATAAAATCACCGTCAAAATAGTCCAAGGCAATTGGCAAAGCGTACTAAACAATAATTATAACATTGCAATAAGTCGTTATTTAAGCCGCAAACTTGGCGTTGGCTTAGGCGATAAGTTACGAGTAATTATGCCTAACGCATCTACGTACACCCCACTTGGGCGCATGCCAAGTCAACGTTTATTTAAAATTGCTGCTATTTATGAAACTGGCTCTGAAATAGACATGGGACTAGCATTTACCAGTGGCGTATCACTCCAACGGGTTTTAAAACTTAGCAACAATACGGTACCTAATTTAAGCGTGTCACTGCATGAGCCGTTTGCACTTGACCAGTTTATGCAAGACAGCCAACACATACTCAATGACTTTAAACTCACCGACTGGCGGAGCAGTCAAGGCACTTTATTTGCCGCCGTTGCGATGGAAAAACGTATTATGTCTATGCTCCTTGGCTTAATTGTGCTGGTGGCGGTATTTAATATTGTATCGGCACTGACCATGATGGTCAGTGAAAAACAAAGCGAAGTAGCAATCTTGCAAACATTAGGGCTCACACCAAGCCAAGTGCAAACCGTATTTATGGTGCAAGGACTTTATAATGGGGTAATTGGAACGGCCGTGGGCGCCTCTTTAGGTATTTTATTAAGCTTATATATAAATGAACTGCTGGCTTTGATTGGTTTAAATTTACTATCGGGAATTTCACTCCCCGTCAAATTTGATGTGGTTAGTTTAAGTGTTATTGCCGTTTTAAGCTTAGCAATGAGCTTTTTAGCGACTTTATATCCAGCGCGCCAGGCCGCTAAAGTAAACCCAGCAGAGGTATTACGTTATGAATGATTTAGTAATTAGTTGTGAAAAAATAAGCAAAGTGTACCAAGACGGGCAAAATCAGGTTGAGGTATTAAAAGGGGTTGATTTAGCCCTAACTCAAGGTGAAATGCTGGCAATTGTAGGCAGCTCAGGTTCAGGTAAAAGCACCTTGTTACATATTTTAGGCACCTTAGACACTGCGAGTGCGGGTAGTGCAAAAATAAAAAACCAAGACGTTGCTAAGTTATCTCGCTCGCAGCAAGCGGCTTTCAGAAATAAAAATTTAGGGTTTATTTATCAGTTTCACCACTTATTAATGGAATTTAGTGCGGTTGAAAACGTTGCCATGCCATTACTCATTAAAGGGTTGAGCGCAAAAGAAGCCAATAAAAAAGCACTTAACATGCTAGATAAAGTAGGCCTTGCACACAGAAGTAGCCACAAGCCTTCGGCTCTTTCTGGTGGTGAGCGTCAGCGTGTTGCCATTGCTCGCGCTTTAGTGACAGAGCCTGCGCTGGTGCTTGCTGATGAGCCAACGGGTAATTTGGATAAGCAAAATGCGATTAAAATTTACGATTTAATTAATGAGTTAAATAAAAGTTTAAACACCAGCTTTGTGGTAGTGACTCATGATTTAGAACTGGCAGATAAGCTGGGTAAAATAGCTTACTTAGATGATGGTAAACTATCAATAAAAGAGTCTAGCCATGTTGCTTAGTGCCTTTATTAGTAAACGTTTTAGGGCATACTCAGGCCATAAAGATGAAAAAAATGCCTTTGTAAGTTTTATAGCCAAAGCATCCACTATCGGTATTTTACTTGGTGTTGCAGTGTTAATTGTGGCGTTATCGGTGATTAATGGTTTTGAGCAGCAATTGGTTCATCGTTTATTAAGTGTGGTGCCGCAAGTTGAATATGTTGCCCCAAGTAGGCCGATTGCCGATTGGCCCACTAAAGTCGAACAGTTAAAACAGCAACCACACGTAACAGGCGCAGCGCCATTTATTGCTGTTAACGGTATGGCGCAATTTAAAAGCCAATTAAAAGCGGTTGAGATTCGAGGTGTTGAGCCTTCGTTGGAAGGTGATGTGTCAGCCATTAACCAATTTACACAAGGTAAATTAGTCAGCCAGTTAACAGTTGATGATGTTATTTTAGGCAAGCAAATTGTTAAGCAACTTAATATCGCATTAGGTGATAATGTGACCTTGTTAATCCCACAAATTAGTGAAAAAGGCCAATCATTACTTGCCCCAAAACGCGTTACCCTCACGCTTGCGGGCATTATAGAAATGGGCGGACCAATCGACAGCAGCGCTGCTTTTATTCACCTCAACAAAGCACAACAAACCTTAGGCTACGATCAAAGCCAAGTAACAGGATTACGCTTGCGTGTTGATGATGTGTTTTCGGCGCATCAAATAGCGCTTCGTGTTGGCCAAACCATTACCGATTACGTGTATATTTCGAGTTGGCTTAGAACGCAAGGTAGCTTGTATCAAGATATTCAAATGGTGCGCACGATTGTTTATATTGTGGTGTTTTTAATTATCGCGGTGGCGAGTTTCAATATTGTGTCTTCACTGGTAATGGAAGTGCGTGAAAAAGAAGGCAATATTGCCATTTTAAAAACCATGGGTGCCAAAGACAGTACTATATTGGCTACTTTTGTAATGCAAGGCTTAACTCAAGCATTTGTTGGCGTAGTTTTAGGCTCTATTATTGGAGTCATTCTAGCAATCAATATTAGTGAGCTCTTTACTTGGCTGAGTTTATTGCTGGGTGAAAATCCGCTAGAAGGTGTGTATTTTATCGAATTTTTGCCCAGTAAATTAGTTTGGCAAGATATTGTGTTGACCGTTATAGCCACCTTTGTGCTTGCGATATTTGCTACGCTATATCCAGCATGGCAAGCAACACGCGTAGATCCGGCAAAGGTATTGGGTAATTAAACACAGTATTTAATAGGGCGCTACGTGTAACTCTGATAAACTGCGCCGCTATTAAACAGCTTTTGTTTGCTGAGCACTTATTTACCCGGGATTTACTTTGACACATAACGATATTTTACGCCGTATTCGCTACACCTTCGATTTAACCGATTTAGCAATGGTTGACGTGTTCTCCGCTGCAGAGCACAGCGTCAGCACTGAGCAGGTGATTGCATGGTTAACTAAAGAGGGCGAGCAAGGTTACACCCCAATAAGTGACACCGAATTTGCGGTATTTTTAAATGGCTTTATAAACACTAAGCGCGGTAAACATGACGGTGAGCAGCCAATCCCAGAGACTAAATTAAACAATAATATTATTTTTATGAAATTACGTATTGCTTTAAATATGAAAGCAGAAGACGTGATGGCCACACTAGCCTTAGTTGATTTTGATTTAAGTAAGCATGAGCTCAGTGCATTTTCACGTAAAGTTGAAAACAAACATTACCGTGTGTGTAACGATCAAGTTTTACGTTTATTTTTAACTGGTGTGCAGCGTACTTTTCGCCCAGATGGCGAAAAAGCTTAATGCATTTTATAGAGGTTGATTAGCAACCTCCATTTAAACCTCTTAAACGAACTCACTAAAATCTACGCTATTATTAGTCTTATCCTTCTACAACTTCAGTCTTATAAAGCATTTTATGTTGTCGCTCTCGTAAAAACGTAGAGTCGTATTTTGTTTTACTATTTTTTTAATACTTTTAACGTGTTATTCATTTAAATTGGTGTTTTTAGCATATAAATTCGTTTTTAACGGGTTTTTATACAAAAGAAACAACAATTTAATTCAACATCAAACACGTGCATCCAGTTTATCTATGATGTTAAAGTGTAAAAATAATGATCGCATAATCAATTTCTCTACTAACAATAACGTTGATCATTTTTCCTGTTTCGAATTTAAAAATACCCACATGGAAGAATAAATATGAATTATATACACAGAACAATTGCGCAATTAAAGCAGACGAGTCCTGCGCAATGTGAGTTTTATCAGGCAGTAGAAGAAGTGCTAGACTCGCTAGAGCCTGTATTTGCGCAAACCAGTCATTACCAACAACAAGCAATTATTCAAAGAATGGTAGAGCCAGAGCGTCAGTTAATGTTTCGCGTGCCTTGGGTTGATGACGAGGGCAATATTCAAGTTAATAAAGGCTACCGTATCGAATTTAATTCGGCGCTTGGCCCTTACAAAGGCGGCTTACGTTTTCATTCAAGTGTAAATGCCAGCATCATAAAATTTTTAGGCTTTGAACAAATTTTTAAAAATGCACTGACTGGTTTGCCTATAGGCGGCGGCAAAGGAGGCGCTAATTTTGATCCTAAAGGACGCTCTGATGGCGAGATAATGCGTTTTTGCCAATCGTTTATGACCGAGTTATATCGTCATATTGGCCCGACTACCGATGTACCTGCAGGGGATATTGGTGTAGGGGCACGAGAAATTGGTTATATGTTTGGCCAATACAAACGCTTAACAGGGCGCTATGAAGGCGTACTAACCGGTAAAAGTTTACTTTGGGGCGGATCGCTTGCTCGCAAAGAAGCAACGGGTTATGGCGCAGTGTATTTTGCTAACTATATGCTTGAAGATCGTGATGACAGCTTATCAGGAAAACGCTGTTTAATTTCAGGCTCTGGCAATGTGGCAATTTATGCCATGGAAAAATTATATCAATTAGGGGCTACGCCTATCACCTGTAGTGACTCAAAAGGCACTTTGTACGATGAGAGTGGCATTGACTTAAAACTCATTAAGCAATTAAAAGAGCAATCACGAGGGTGTTTGAGTGACTACCTAGATACTCACCCTCAGGCAAAGTATACGCCTCGCGATGAGTACCCTCAGGATGGTCATGCTGTATGGCGTTACAGTGCGGATGCGGCTTTTCCTTGTGCTACACAAAATGAATTAACCCAAGCGGATGCAAAAGCACTACTTGAAAATGGCTGTACTTTAGTCAGTGAAGGAGCAAATATGCCTTCAACCAAAGAAGCGATTGATTGTTTCATAGAAGCAAAAATTGCTTATGGACCTGGCAAAGCAGCAAATGCAGGTGGGGTGGCAACGAGCCAATTAGAAATGGCACAAAATGCCAGTATGCAAAGCTGGACATTTGAGCAAGTAGATGAAAAGCTCAAACAAATAATGAAAGATATTTTCACAACAGCAAGCGATACCGCAAAAGAGTTTGATCAACCCGGCAACCTACTACTAGGCGCTAATATCGCTGGATTTAGACGTGTAGCCGATGCAATGATTGAACAAGGCGTTGTATAGTAGCGCCTCGGCTATTTAATTAACTCTCTACTTTTATTCGTTATACCCTGAATAGGGATTGTTCAGGATATAGCAAAAGTAATGTATAATATTATTTAATAAGGTAAATTTAACTCGCTAATTAATAACAATAAACTATAGTGTGGATAAGGATAAGTGAGCTTATTCAGGAGAGTGCAGGTGCGTCTTATTCCCTCAATTTTTTATTTTTCAAGTGCAACAGAGCACAACTTCCAAAATCAACTCAATAAAAGCTCAATGCGTCTTGCTGATGCATCACTCTATCTAGTAACACTGTTTTTATTGTCTTTTATTTTTATGTCTTGGCTTAATCAACAAGAGCCTGCCAATTCAACCATAACAATTTTACGCGTAACTATGGTGTTGTTATCGATAGTCCTCATTATTATAAATAAAACACTAAGTTCAGAGTACTTGCATTCGCGCTTTTTCAGTTATGCGGTTTTATTTTGTTTTTTATTTAGTTATTTCTTCTGGGTATATGTGCAACGCTATAGTGAATTAAAAGAGGGTGGACCTATGCTTGTCGCTGCTGCATTTATAGCCATACCGATGCTGCACTTAGGACATAAACTGGTTTTATGGTCAATAATTGGCATTGCCCTGATATTTATTGAGCTTTTTTCTTCTACTTCGATTGCGTGGACACTTTATTTTTATTTCAGCATAGTTATTGTACTGGCCATAGTGCAATATCAACTAGATATCCTATTAAGAAAGCAATATAAAGCGGAATTATTTGAAACTGAAAAAGCCAATACCGATCAATTAACAGGTATGCATAATCGGCATAGTTTTGATAGACGCTGTAAAGCATTAATTAACAAGTTAGCGCCATCACAATATTTAGGGTTAGCCATGATTGATGTCGACTATTTTAAAAATTATAACGATAACTACGGCCACTTAGAGGGAGACAACGTACTAATAGCAGTCGCAAACCGACTAAAACATTGTGACGCTGATATTGTGGTGCGTTTTGGTGGTGAAGAATTTATATTGGTAAAAATATTACAGGCAAATGAGTTAGATTGGTTGAGTGACTTACCTAAACGCTTTGCAGCCGACCCGATTGCACATCAGTATTCACCCTTTAACCGTATTACTGTCTCTGCTGGTATTGCAATTGATAAATACACGACATATAGACCTTCAATTAAATCATTGTTGGCAACAGCTGATGTAGGGGTTTATAAAGCTAAAAATGCAGGACGAAATATAAGTATTACTGACTTTGTTGACCCTAAACAACCTGAAATTGAGTAAGACAATGCAAAGCACTAAGCTGATAGTGCTTCGCATTGAATCGGATTACGAAAATGCAGATTCGGCGAGCTCTTCTTGCATTTGTTCACGCATTTTAAATTTTTGCAATTTGCCGGTTACCGTCATCGGGTAATTTTCAACAAAGCGAATGTATTTAGGTTGTTTAAAGTAGGCGAGTTTGTCCTTTAAAAATAATCGAATTGCATGCTCATCTAGTACTTCACCTTCTTTGGGTTGGATCCAAGCACATACTTCTTCACCGAATTTTTCATCACTAATACCAAAAATAGCGGCATCTTGTATACCGGGGAAGGTGTAAAGCACTTCTTCAATTTCGCGTGGATAAATGTTCTCTCCGCCACGAATGATCATGTCTTTAATTCTGCCAACAATGCTGACAAAGCCCTCACTGTCCATTACCCCTAAATCGCCCGAGTGCAGCCAGCCTTCATTGTCGATAGTGGCTTTGGTTTTCTCTTCATCATTCCAGTAGCAACGCATAATGCCGGCCCCACGACTACATACTTCACCAGGCTGCCCGATTTTTTGAATTTCACCAACCTCATCAATAATTTTTACTTCGGTGTGTGCAAGCGCTCGGCCAACCGTAGTGACTTGACGCTCAATAGAAGAGTCGGTTTCGGTAATGTTATTAATTGGGCTGCATTCTGTTTGCCCATAGGCAATTACCACCTGATTCATATTCATGAGTGTTTGTACTTTACGCATCACCTGTTCAGGACAGGTTGAGCCTGCCATAACACCCGTTCGCAGTGTACTTAAGTCATACTCGTTAAAGTTATTAAGCTCTAACTCGCTTATAAACATGGTAGGCACGCCATGAAGTCCGGTGCACTTTTCTTGTTGTACCACCTCTAATGTAGTTTTTGGATCAAAAGAATCACTTGGATAAATTGCAGCGGCCCCTTTACTGACACACAATAGACTGCCTAATACCATGCCAAAGCAGTGATATAGCGGAACAGGAATACAGAGCTTATCGCGCTCAGTAAAGTGCATAGCTTGTGCGACAAAAAGCGCATTATTCAATATATTTTTATGCGTCAACGTAGCCCCTTTAGGGTTTCCGGTGGTGCCAGAGGTAAATTGAATATTGATATCTTGATTGCAATCGAGGGTTTTGGCCACCGCTTGTAGTTCTAATTTATGTGCATCGGTGGGCATGCTCATAACCTCATTAAAGGAAAACATCCCATCGACGGGTTCATCACCAATACAAATTACATTTTTTAAAGTGGGTAATTTGACTGCGGTTAACTCACCTTTGTTACAACCGCTAAGCTCAGGCGCTAAACTTTGCAGCATATTAATATAGTGGCTGCCTTTAAATTCAGTGGCGGTTATAAGCGTAGAGCATTCCACACTGTTTAGTGCATATTGCAGTTCACTAGGGCGGTAAGCTGGGTTAATGCATACCATAATGGCACCTATTTTAGCGGTGGCAAATTGTGTTAAGCACCACTGTATATTGTTCGGTGACCAAATACCGACCCGTTCACCAGGTTTTACCCCTAAAGCCAGTAACCCCATAGCAAGTTGATTAATCTGCTGTTGAAATTGCTTATAGCTTAAACGTATATTTTGATGGGCAACGACTACGGCCAGAGCGTCTGGGTTATTGTCGACAATGGCGTCAAAGTAATCGCCTATGGTTTGTTCTACTAATGGTGTGCTCTGAATTCCTTTAAAATAGCTGCTTGATAGCGGTATAGTGTTTATTTGCTCTACTTCTTTTATCACTTTTTGTGTCGCTTTCATGACATACTCCATGTTTTTATTTTTGAGAGGCCTGCTGTTTAAATAAACACGAATTGTCGACAAAGGGAAGGGGGTTAGACTAATGTCTTACACTTGTATTTGGAAAATTTAAGCATAAAAAAACGCGTAATATTGAGCTATTACGCGTTTCTACAAAAAGGGGAATTAATTTACATTTCGTCGCTGCGGTAGGTTTTTTTCATGATATAAACGTAAGCATTAACGAATGCATTTTCTTGATATTTTTTAAGACCGGTGTCTTCGAACGCGATAGGGATCGGGTTACGTTTTACTTGCTCTTTTATTTCAGTAGTTGAAAACACGCGAACATCGAGGTTGTCGATTAATTGGATAGCTGTTTCCATTTTAAACCCTTTAGCGCTGCCTGCAAATTTACCTTTAGGCTGGCGTTCGCGAATGGCAACAGAATCAATTTGATAATCTTGCATTAGTTTTGCAAAATCAAATTGAAATTTACGCATTACTTCAGTGTCGTTACCGTTACCTAAGGTAAAGCGTGTTTGGCGCACGTCACGAATATCAAAAACGTCGTTATCTTTACTTAAAATACAAAGTAGTACATCACTACCGGTAATTTCTACACCACATGTTCTCATTGTTAATCTCTACTATAACTTAATTACCGGTTATTATACGCAACACGCATTAAAATGCGAGTTTAAGCAGTTTACGTGCTGCTTTAATATCGTGTTTAACGTTAATTTGAGATTACCTGACTGAAGAAAAGTTATTAATTGCACATTTATGCTAAATTTGCGTGGTTTTTAATAGCTTAAAACTTGTAATTAACGCTGCAGCACGCGACAATATCTTTTTTGTAGTTGAGCAGACTCAGCACCTACATTAGCCTTTGTCGGCGAAAAATAGTCAATGCTTATTCGTAAAAGCGTTGTCGAGTCATTCTCATTTAATTAATTAAAAAATACACGTGATACATTGTAGGTGTCACCACTGTATGTAAGGATTTATAATGCCAGTTATTACTCTCCCTGACGGTAGTCAGCGTAGTTTTGAAAACCCTGTAAGCACGCTTGATGTTGCAAACGATATAGGCCCTGGTCTTGCTAAAGCAACCATTGCTGGTCGTGTGAATGGCGAACGCGTGGATGCATGTGATTTAATTTCAGCCGACTCTCGTCTTGAAATTATTACAGCAAAAGATGACGATGGTTTAGAAATTATTCGCCATTCTTGTGCCCACCTAATTGGTCATGCTGTTAAGCAACTTTTCCCAGACGCTAAAATGGCGATTGGTCCTACTATTGATAACGGTTTTTACTATGATATCGATATGGAACATTCGTTATCTCAAGATGATCTTGATGCTATTGAAAAGCGTATGTTACAGCTTGCAAAAACAAACTACGATGTAGTGAAAAAAACCGTTAGCTGGCAAGAAGCACGCGATACTTTTGCGGCGCGTGGCGAAACATACAAAATAGAAATTCTTGACGAAAATATTGCTCAAGATGATCGCCCAGGTTTATACCACCACGAAGAATATGTAGATATGTGTCGTGGACCACACGTTCCTAATATGAAATTCTGCCAAAACTTCAAAATTATGAAGGTAGCGGGTGCATATTGGCGCGGTGATTCTGAAAATAAAATGCTGCAACGTATTTACGGCACAGCGTGGGGCGATAAAAAGCAACTTAAAGCGTATTTAAAGCGTTTAGAAGAAGCTGAAAAGCGCGATCACCGTCGTATTGGTAAAGCACTTGATTTATGGCACTGGCAAGAAGAAGCGCCAGGCATGGTATTTTGGCACAACGATGGTTGGAGCATTTACCGCGAGTTAGAAGAGTTTGTGCGTGAAAAATTACGTGAGTACCAATACGAAGAAGTAAAAGGTCCAATGATGATGGATCGTTCGTTATGGGAAAAATCAGGTCACTGGGAAAAATATTCAGAAGCCATGTTTACTACGGAATCTGAAAAGCGTGAATACGCAATTAAGCCAATGAACTGTCCAGGTCACGTACAAATATTTAACCAGGGTTTAAAATCATACCGTGATTTACCACTGCGTATGGCTGAGTTTGGTTGTTGTCACCGTAACGAGCCATCAGGCGCGCTTCATGGCTTAATGCGTGTGCGTGGCTTTACCCAAGATGATGCGCATGTATTCTGTACTGAAGAACAAATCATGGATGAAGTATCGGCCTGTATTAAAATGGTTTACGATACGTATGAAACATTCGGCTTTGAAAAAATTGTAGTTAAACTTTCAACTCGTCCAGAACAACGTATCGGCGAAGATGAAATGTGGGACAAAGCTGAGCTTGCACTTGCTGATGCCCTTAAAGCAAATGACATTGAATTTGATTACCTACCAGGTGAAGGTGCCTTTTACGGACCTAAAATTGAATTTACTTTGTACGATTGCTTAGACAGAGCGTGGCAGTGTGGTACAGTGCAACTAGACTTTGCATTACCTGGTCGTTTAGGCGCAACATATGTGGCTGAAAATAACGAACGACGTACACCTGTTATGATACACCGCGCTATATTAGGGTCTATTGAGCGCTTTATCGGTATTTTAACAGAAGAGTATGCTGGTTTATTCCCAACGTGGCTTGCGCCTAAGCAAGTGGTGATTATGAATATCACCGATAAACAAGCACCGTATGTTCAGGAAATTGTACAAAAATTAAATAAACTTGGAATTAGAGCCGCTGCTGACTTGAGAAATGAGAAGATTGGCTTTAAAATCCGTGAGCATACACTTAAGCGTATTCCTTACTTACTGGTTGTTGGCGACAAAGAAGTTGAGCAACAAGAAGTAGCAGTACGAACTCGCACAGGTGAAGATCTAGGCAAATTTAATGTCGATGATTTTGTAGCTAAAATCAGTGAAGAAATCAAAAATCGACAGTAAAAATCGAGCGTGTAGGGCAAGCAAAAATAGCCAGCTACACGCTTATATTATTGATATTCTTGGAGGAACGTACTATTAGAGGCGGCAAGAAAGGGCAACAAACAGCTCAAAAAAATCGTATTAACGAAGAAATTACAGCGCAAGAAGTTCGTTTAATCGACATCGACGGCGAACAAGCTGGAATTCAGTCATTAAAAGACGCGCAAGCTATGGCTGATGCAGCGGGTGTTGATCTTGTAGAGATCAGTCCAAATGCTGAGCCGCCTGTTTGTAAGGTTATGGATTACGGTAAGTTCATCTTTGAAAAAAGCAAAGAACTAAAAGAGCAGAAGAAGAAGCAAAAGCAGATCCAGATTAAAGAAATCAAATTCCGTCCAGGTACGGATGAAGGTGACTATCAGGTTAAGCTACGCAACTTACGTAAGTTCTTAGAAGCTGGCGATAAAGCTAAGATAACTATCCGCTTCCGTGGTCGTGAAATGGCTCACCAAGAAATTGGTATCGAATTATTAAACCGTATTAAAACCGATTTAGAAGAATTAGCAGTTGTTGAATCTTTCCCAAATCGTGTTGAAGGCCGTCAAATGGTTATGATGATGGCGCCGGTTGCTAAAAAGTAATAATTAGGCGATAATACGCACCGAATTTAGCTCAGGTTTGCAAGTGATGCGAAAGTGTCCACCTGAGTTAACCGGTTTTAAAGTAAAATTGCGGTATTTATATCGGGTTTTCACCGGAACATAGCAGTAAGTTAGGCCTTTAAAGTGGAGCTACAGCAATATATCTCACGCCTTCTTACTAATTTTAAAGCAATACAATTGGAGTTATTGCAATGGCTTACAAGCTAAAAAGTCACAGAGGCGCAGCTAAGCGTTTCAAAAAGACTGCTTCTGGCGGTTTCAAGCGTAAACAAGCGCATCTTCGTCACATTCTGACTAAGAAAACTTCTAAGCGTAAGTTACACCTACGTCCTAAGATGATGGTTCATAAAAATGACCATGGTCTAGTTTCACGTATGTTACCATTCGCTTAATAGGGGTTTTTAGAAATGGCAAGAGTTAAACGCGGCGTTGTCGCACGTGCACGTCACAAAAAAGTTTTAAAACAAGCGAAAGGTTACTACGGAGCACGTTCACGTGTTTACCGCGTAGCTTTCCAGGCTGTTACTAAAGCGGGTCAATACGCTTACCGTGACCGCCGTGCTAAGAAACGTACTTTCCGTCAACTATGGATTGCACGTATCAATGCTGCTTCACGTCAAAATGGTCTGTCTTACAGCCGTTTTATCAATGGTCTTAAAAAGACATCTGTAGAAATCGATCGTAAGATCCTTGCAGATATCGCTGTTTACGACCAAGTTGCATTCGCAGCGCTTGTAGCAAAAGCAAAAGAAGGCCTAGCGGCAGCTTAAGTTTTTGTATAAGTAATGAAAAGGAGCCCATGGCTCCTTTTTTTGTGCCTGTAATTTATTATCTTTTTTATGCGCTTGTAGGCTTTTTCCTTTATTTATTACCGTTGTGTGTTCGTTTTTTTAGGTACTTATTAGCCCTTTTTATTCAGTAGATGTTGATAGCGTGGCTGGGCTGCAACTAAAAATGCCGTTGGCTGTATTTTTTTGTTGAACCACCGCAGTTTTGGCAACTAGAAAAGTTTAATTGCTATAATTTTTCTTAATTAATGGGTTTGTTAGAGAAGTATATGTTTATAAGTTTATTGGTTTTATCTGCAAGTATGGCAAATAGCAATCATTTACCGCCATTATTACCATGGGAAGGTAGTAGTATCTCACTATTGCAACAACAGGGACCCTTAACCACAGACTTTGAAATTTCTGCAGGAGTCTCGTCTCCCAATTATGCTAATACCATGGCATTTGTTGATAGATTAGTGGCGGCGAATCCCACTCAATTTAAATCAAAAACGATTGGCTATAGTAATAGTAAACGAGCAATAAAAATGTTGATTGCCAGCGAACAAGGTTTTTTTAATGCGGGGCAAACGGCCAATAGCACCAAACCAACCGTGCTTATTCAGGCTGGTATTCACGCTGGTGAGATTGATGGTAAAGATGCGATGTTTATGCTGCTTAGAGATATTGCTACGGGTAAACGACGCGATATATTAAAAAAGGTAAACATTTTATTTATCCCAATATTAAACGTTGATGGTCACGAGCGTAGTAGTGCGTTTAATCGTATTAATCAGCGTGGCCCTGTCAAAATGGGTTTTAGAACAAACGCAAATAATCTTAATTTAAATCGTGATTATACTAAGCTTGATACGCCAGAGGTTAAAAGCGTCCTTCAAGTAATTAATGATTATAATCCGAATTTGTATATTGACGTACACGTGACTGATGGGGCTGATTACCAATACGATGTAACCTATGGCTATAACCCAGTATTTGCTAGCGAGTCGCCTGCCATTTCAGATGCGCTTAACCGTTATTTTAAACCAATGATTGATCAAACCCTCACTGAGCAAGGCCATATTCCGGGCCCTTTAGTGTTTGTTATGGATAAGCAAGAATTTAAATCAGGTTTAGCAGGTTGGGTGGCGACGCCTCGTTTTTCAAACGGGTGGGGTGATTTAAAGTCATTGCCTACCATTTTAGTTGAAAACCATTCTTTAAAGCCATACAAACAACGCGTGTTAGGGACTTATGTGTTTATAGATGGTGCTATTGAAGCATTATCAGCGCATAAAGATAAACTCGCTAATGCAGTAAAAAAAGAACAAGAATTTGTTCCTAAGCAATTAATTGTTAAGCGTGGTTATTCTGAGCAGCCTGATCATATCGCGTTTAAAGGTATTGCTTATTCTAAAAGCCTGAGCCCATTGTCAAATCAACAAGAAGTAAGCTATTTGGGTAAAAAACAGGATTATGACAAGCTGCCTATTTTTTGGCAAAAAGAGGTGCAGCACACGGTTGAAGTACCAAAATCATTTTTTATTCCACCTGTTTACACCGATATTATTGAGAAATTAGCCCTGCATGGGGTGTCAGTTAATAAGCTCAGTGGTGCCAACACTCAGCCATTAAAAATGGCAAAAGTAGCGCAATATAGTTTTGATAAAGCGCCATTTGAAGGGCGTTTTAGAGTGTCGGCTAGTTTTGATTATGTACCAGCTACAAATGTGGATTTAGATGGTTGGTTTGAAGTGAGTACGCAGCAAAAGGCAGGAGAGTTAGCTGTTCACTTGCTACATCCTGAAGCACCAGATTCATTTTTTGCTTGGGGGGAGTTTAATACTATTTTTCAGCGCACTGAATATATGGAAAATTATGCTTTGATACCGTTTGCTGAAAAAATGCTTGCTGATGACCCCAAATTAGCCCAAGAATTTGATAAAAAAGTAAACCAGGATAAAGACTTTGCTAAGAACGCTGAAGCACGTTTAAATTGGTTATATGAGCATAGCCCATTTTATGATCAAGCTTATTTGCAATACCCAGTTTTAATGTCATACGAAGAGAATATAGTTATTCCAGCACAAAAAGATAAAGAAATATAAGATGAAAATAATCACTATTCCCGTAACCCCGTTTATGCAAAATTGCCGCATTATAGTATGTGAACAAACCCAGCAAGCTGTCGTGGTCGACCCTGGCGGTGATGCTGAAAAAATTAATGCATCACTTAAGCAGCATAATTTATCATTAGCAGCGATTTGGTTAACCCATGGGCATTTAGATCATGTAGGCGCTGCGCATAATTTACGCGAGCAACACAAGGTAAAGATGATTGGGCCTCATGAGAATGAACGTTTTTGGTTCGACAATTTACCGATGCAAGCCACTATGTTTGGCTTTAAACCGATCAACTCCTTCTATCCTGATGAATGGTTAGCCCATGGTGATAGTATCAAGGTTGGGCAGCTTGAATTTAAAGTACTTCATTGCCCAGGGCATACGCCAGGGCATGTTGTGTTTTATCAACAAGCACACAATACGGTTATCGTCGGGGATGTTATTTTCAAAGGTTCAATAGGGCGTACCGACTTTCCTAAAGGCGACAGCAAGCAGCTAATCGACTCTATAATGCACCATATCATGACATTACCACCGAACACTGCAATTTTAAGTGGCCATGGTGACAACACCCATGTTGCTCATGAACAGGCTACTAACCCATTTGTAAGTGGCCAGTTTGGTTGATGTGCATATTTGTTAAAAATAAGCAGACTGGTTTTTAAAAAGGCTGTATAATTTAACCAATTTATTAGATAAATAAGAAATAAAATGTCTCTAAATCACGTAGATCGCCAAATATTGGCACTTTTACAACAAGATGCAAGTTTATCAACTGCTGAGATTGCAGACAAAGTCGGACTTTCTCAGTCTCCTTGTTGGCGTCGTATTGCTAAATTAGAACAAGATGGCTACATCAAAAGTAAAGTCGCATTGCTTGATGAAAAAAAGCTGGGCTTTGATATGTTGGTTTACGCCCATGTACGTTTATCAAACCATGGTAAAAAGAATTTAGCTGAGTTTGAAAAATTAATACTTAGCTATGATGAAGTGACTGAATGTTACACCATGGCTGGCACTATGGACTTTATGTTGCGTATTATTTCTCAAGGCATAGAAGGTTATGAGCACTTTGTACGCGATAACTTGCTTAGCTTAGAATATGTACAAGAGGTTCATTCTAATGTGACCATGACGTGTGTTAAACGAAGCACGGCACTGCCACTTTAAACTTTACTAAGCAGCTAAAAACACACAGGCTGAATTAACTATAATTGTGAAATGAGCGCTAATTTGATAAAATCTAGCGCTTTTTTTGTTAGCGAAATAAAACTGAGGAACTCAATGTTTAACTTGCTCAGCAGAGCGCCAAGCTCTGCTAAAAACGATATTCTCTCTGGATTGACAGTGGCACTTGCCTTGATCCCAGAAGCTGTTGCATTTGCCTTTGTTGCAAATGTAGAACCTCTTGTTGGTTTATACGCCGCATTTATTGTGGGCTTAATTACGGCTATTTTTGGTGGTCGTCCGGGTATGATTTCGGGGGCAACCGGTGCATTAGCGGTTGTGATGGTAAGTTTAGTACTTGATCACGGAGTGGAATACCTATTTGCCACTGTGTTGCTGATGGGACTACTACAAATATTGGCTGGGGTATTTAAGCTTGGTAAATTTATTCGTATGGTTCCGCATCCTGTTATGCTCGGTTTCGTTAACGGTTTAGCGATTGTTATATTTTTAGCCCAGCTTGGACAGTTTAAAGTGCCTGATGGTGCCGGCGGCCAAATGTGGATGACGGGCAGTGCGCTTTACATCATGTTAGGTTTAGTGGCGCTAACGATGGCAATTATTCACTTTTTACCAAAATTAACGACCGCAGTGCCTTCATCACTGGTTGCTATTGTTACTGTAACGGGTTTAGTGATTGGTCTTGATTTAGAAGCGCGTACAGTACTTGATTTCTTAAAAGGCATGACAGGAAATGAAGCTGCAACCATTGCCGGTGGCTTACCACAGTTTCATATTCCTATGGTCCCTTTTAACCTAGAAACACTACAAATTATCTTTCCATATGCGCTTATTCTTGCAGCAATTGGCTTAATTGAATCGCTGTTAACGCTAAGCTTGATTGACGAAATTACAGAAACCCGTGGCCATTCTAATAAAGAATGTATTGGCCAAGGTGCGGCCAACGTCACATGTGGTTTCTTTGGTGCAATGGGTGGATGTGCCATGATTGGCCAGTCTATGATCAACATTAATTCAGGTGGGCGTTCGCGTTTATCAGGTATTAGTGCAGCATTGATGTTACTTGCATTTATTATCTTCGCTTCAAGCTTAATCGAAATGATTCCACTGGCGGCATTAGTTGGGGTTATGTTTATGGTGGTGCTGGGTACGTTTGAATGGGCGAGTTTCAAAATGATGAAACGCGTCCCTTTATCTGATGCTTTTGTAATTGTATTAGTTTCGGGTGTAACGGTTATTACCGACCTTGCGATTGCGGTGTGTGTAGGTGTTATTGTCTCTGCGTTAGTGTTTGCATGGCAGCATGCAAAACATATTTACACAACTAACTATATTGATAAAGAAGGTTCAAAAGTGTACGAGCTACATGGGCCTTTATTTTTTGGTTCGGTTAAAAACTTTGCTGATTTATTTGATGTTAAGAATGACCCTAAAGATGTGATTGTTGAGTTTAAATACAGTCGCGTTGCGGATCATAGTGCGATTGAGGCCATCGACAGCTTAGCTGACAAATACAATAAAGCGGGTAAAAAGCTGCACTTGCGTCACTTAAGTAAAGACTGTACAGAACTACTTCATAAAGCACGTGACTTAGTTGAAGTGAACGTAATTGAAGATCCGACTTATAAAGTTGCTTCAGATAAGCTTGCTTAAAAAATAAAAGTAAACATTGATAAGCGAAAGGTGGATTTCTTTCGCTTTTTTTATGCGCTTTAAACCATCCGCAAGGGGTAATTGCAACACGAGTTTTAGCCTGTTCAACGTAACAACTAAACCAGAACTGAACATCCATCCTGTATTTATTTAACCTGAACTCTGGTTAAGAGATTTACTAATGTATTGAATCAAAAATGATATTTATGTTTATTTTTCTCTAGCCAGAGATTTCCAG
>NZ_JASDDE010000048.1:0-28822 GCF_030407565.1 Pseudoalteromonas sp. APC 3694 | reverse complement strand
AATATCATTTTTGATTCAATACGTTAGTAAATCTCTTAACCAGAGTTCAGGTTAATAAGCTATCTGGGGTTGATAGGCCAGATGATATTAATTGAACATCAAGGTTATTGATTTGCAGGGAGGCGGTTTTTTTGTTGCTTATAGTGCTCAAGCATTGCTGGCGAATATAAGGCACTGATTTTACCTAAAACTTCACTAATATTTACCATACTGTGAGTCATGCTGGCTGAGATTGAAAATGGGGGAGTGGCGTTGCTCATTTCGTTATAGAGGTTATTTAAATCAGGAGATTAGAATACGCGAACTGAATATAAAAGTCAGTTTTAATAGTGATTTAGTATTTATTTAAAATTTTACATAGTCTTTAATTGCTGGTTTTAAATGTTAAACCGACGCCAAATAGCGCCGGTTTATTAGTTACTCTTCGATAAACGCTTCACCTTCTTTCATCCACTTAGAGGCCGGTTTGCCTTTAAGATAATGATCAAAGTACTGCATCATACGCACTGAAAAATCGACCTGATTAGGAAACTTTTTCAAGTGGTGTGGTTCACCTTCGTATTGTAAAAAGGTTGCATCTTTACCTGCGCGGCGAAGCGCTAAGTAATATTGCACGCCTTCATGCCATGGCACCGCATCATCTTTGTCGCCAAACATAATTAAGATAGGCGTGTTTACTTTATCGGCAAAAAATACCGGTGAGTTTTCAATATAAAGCTCAGGTGCTTCAAATAAATTTTTACCAATACGGCTTTGCCCTGTTTCGTATTGAAATTGGCGTGCAAGTCCAGATTTTAAGCGAATGCCACTGTAAGCACTGGTCATGTTAGACACTGGCGCGCCCGATACCACTGCTTTAAACATATCAGTTTGGGTGATCATAAATGCACTTTGATAACCCGCCCAAGAGTGGCCTTGTAAACCTATTTTATCTGGGTCGGCAATGCCTAAATCAATCAGCTTTTGGGTGGCGTTGATCATGGTTTGCGTTGAGGATTTACCAGGGTGTCCTATTTCAAAGCGAATATCAGGTAAAAAGATGGCGTAGCCATTTGATGTAAACATCGGAAAGTTAGGGCGATGATTTAATTCCATTTTTGGAAAGTCATACATGCGCTGGCTCATATAGCGGTAAAAGTACACCACAACCGGTACTTTATCGCCTTTTTTATAGCCAGCAGGTTTGATTAATACCCCTTGTAAATCTTCTCCATCAAAGCCTTTATAGCTAATAAGTTCAGGTGCTTGTCCCCAAGCAAAGTTGCTTATCTGAGGGTTAAGGTTAGTTACGCGTTGTGGTTGTTTAAAGTTAGAGTCTGTTTGATAAATGTCTGGAAATTGCTGATAGGTTTGCTCAGTAAATAAGTATTTATCGGCATTTTTGGCTTTTTTAATTACATCAAAACGCTTATTACCTGTGAGTACTTTAGTAACGTTAAGCGTTGTTAAATTAAGTTTAGCCACCTCACTTTGCTTACTTTGTAAGTTAATTGCAGAGAGCAAAAGAGTATCATTGCTGTTAAAGCCCACTTGGTTTTTATCAAGCTTGATTACTCTGTACTGAGTATTACTTTGTTTACCATTAGTTAAGCGTTTGGCTTGCTTGGTATTTACATTAAACGACCAAATATCATATTTACTATAAACCAGTATTTCGCTGCTATCGTTAAGCCAGCCTGCAAAACCATAACCAGGCTGCTTGGATGGATAGTCGTGTTTGTCATCTGCAAACGTGGCGTTAATCGCCTTGCTGAGTACGCTCACTTTGTTATTACCTAAGTTTTTAAGCTGTACTTGGTTATTATCAAAGTAAGCAGCAAACTGCCCATTAGGCGCAAGGCTCGGCCTAAATGGATAGTCGTTAATGATAGGAGTTTGTTTACCCGTGTTTATATCAACAGCAAAGTAGTCAGCAAAAAAACCGCCGTACATTACTTTTTCAAGATGCGCTAAATTTGAGTAGCCTAACAATGACGTGGCACGCTCAGTATTAAGCGCCAGCTCAGGCATATTTGGGGTGCTTAACTGAACGACTTGCTGTGAGTTTACATGGTATACCGCAGTGTAATGACGATTTTTATTATTTTCATTCCATTGCTGTTCTTCGCGCGGTTTTATTTGTGCATCATTGTTGTGCCATACATTTAGCCCTTTATGGTCGCGAATTACCTCAAAGTCATACAGTGATGACTCATCTGTGTATTCTTTTTGTTTAACTTTTGCAGCGAGTTTTGGGCGGTTTTCAAAGTATAAACGTGTACCATCTTCGGCCCAAGTTAATGACGCGGTTTTGCCCATTAACCATTCTGGGTTAGGTGATTGCACAGTGGTTAGCGTGTCGTTTTGCCACAGCGTTAATTCGTACTGACGACGACGCTTATCATCGTTTACATAGTTGCCTAAGGTAAACGCAACGGTTTTTTCGATTGGGTGCCACGCTATTTTGCTAGCAACCACACCAGGCTCATCAATTAATACGGTGCTGGTAAAATTATCGAGTGAAAATAAGGTAATTTGATTATTGCCGCCATCTACATAGCTTTGACTCACCAATAGCTGATCGCTGGTGGCACTAATGCCATAGGTAAAGGCACTTTCAAGAGTATGAGTGCGCTTATCACTTAAGTTGATGATAACCAGCGGATAGCTTTTATCTTTTTTGTCGGTAGTGATAGCGCTATCGTTGTCGAGCTTTTTATCGTCTTCTTCAGCGTTTTCATTTTTGCGATAGGCCAGCCACTGGCCGTTATTAGCTAGCACGTAATCTTTTACATTATTAAAGCTTTGCTGCTCACCAGTTTGGGTGTTGACTAATACTAAGTTATTTTTTAAGTCACTTTTTTTCTTAGTGGTTTCTTTTTCAAGCAGAGTAGGCACCTGCGTAAATGCGACCCAGTTTGCCATTTTGCTAATGGTAGGACGGGTTCCTCGTTCCACCTCAGCAATAAGCTTATTGCTATTGAGTGAGTAGACTTTCCCTGTAGCATTCCCGCGATAAGGGGTTGCACTTAAAGAAAGGATTTGACCATTTTCAGAGAGCTGCGTGCCTTTTGCAGATTTAAAATCAAATACATCTTTAAATTCTAGGGGCTTATTAGCTAAAGCACTGGCGCTCGTTAAGCTGGTAATAAGTGCACAGCCTATAAGAGTGAGTTGTGTTTTCATTATAGATTCTCGTTTTTTAACATTATTTTATTGTAACGAGTTTTAATAACAATTCGAGTAGATACGACAAGTGGTAGCAGGGCAGAGATGAGAGGTTAAAAATGAATGGTAAAAGGTAAAAGGTAAAAGGTAAAAAGTAAAAGGTAAAAGGTAAAAGGTTAGATTTTCGGTCCACGGGATGCGAGGCGTTTGGCATCGGTAAAAAGTTAGGGAAGTAAAAGTTTAATTGTGGTTTTCAATTTTTTACTTTTTGCTCTGTGTTCAAATTAATTTTTAATATAATTTATAAAAAGAACACAGAGTTTATGTGGAATTGATGATAGGAGAATAATTTAATAACCTTGCTGGCAAGATTACCTAAAACCTAAAACCTAAAACCTAAAACCTTATAACCAAATTTTTTGTAATTCTGGCCATTGTTTTTCAAATTGCTCGCTAGGTCGTGCACTAAAATTACTGCGCACAAATTGGTTCATTTTACCCTCAACGTAGGCAAGCAAAAAGTTAGCTAGCGTCAGTTCATCACTTTGAAAGTTTTTACCTTCACGTAATTTACGCTCTCTAAGAATCTGTTTGAATTGAGTTTCTAGCTTTTCAAACAAGCCTTGTACACGCTCACGAAGTCGCTCTTGTTCACCCTGTAGAGCATCGCCTGTTAATATACGGGTTATGCCTGGGTTTTTTTCAGCAAACGTTAGCAGCAGTAATAGGGTGTTGTATACACGCGCTTTGCTTTCTTTCTCGTTATCTAAAATAAGATTAATACGTGATAGCAGCGTGTCTTCAATAAATTCAATTAACCCTTCAAACATGCGCGCTTTACTAGGAAAGTGGCGGTAAAGAGCGGCTTCAGATACGCCAACTTCTGCGGCAAGTTTGGCTGTTGTAATACGCTGACCTGGGCTGGTTTCTAACATTTGTGCGAGTGCTTGCAGTATTTGCTCTTTGCGATTACTTTTTTTTGTCGCAGGCATGAACATTCCTTTTTAATAGTTATTTTTTCAACATAAATGTGCGATAACACAGCTTTGTGCCAAGTGTTACAGCGTGCAATACTCAACGGGGTGTTTTTGCACGTATTACAGCGATACATTAGTAATGCGCAAGCGTTAAGCTATTTTAGCGCAGTAAAATTACACTAAAAGGTCACAAGGCGTCATCATGTTAATGTTTTATTCAGTTTGTTTCCAGCCTTTTTATAATCGTTTGGCGAGCTGCTCGATCACTTTAACCGCTATCTCTATTTTACTGGTTTCAGGTAAGTCGAGTTGTTCATTTTGCCAATACAGGGTGAGTGCGTTGCGCTCAGAATTAAAGCCTACATCATTGTGCGATACATCGTTGGCACAAATCATATCGAGGTTTTTATTGGTTAGTTTCCCCTTTGCGTAATTAGCAACGTTCTGCGTTTCTGCGGCGAAGCCGACGGTGTAAGGGCGGTTTTGTGTGAGGTTTGCAACCGCGGCTATTACATCTGGGTTTTTAACTAAGCTAAGAGTGAGTTCATCGCCTTGTTTTTTCATTTTTTGCGTGGCGATACTTGCTGCACGATAATCGGCCACAGCGGCACAACCAATAAAGGCATCTGAGTGAGGCGCATATTTGAGTGACTCATGCAGTAAATGTTCAGCACTTTCTATATTAATTAAATTAACGCCTTGCGGTGCTGTAATAGTTACTGGGCCTGAAATTAAGTTCACGTGTGCGCCAAATGATAACGCAGCTTGCGCCAGTGCATAGCCCATTTTTCCAGAGCTATGATTTGATATAAAACGAACAGGATCGAGAGGTTCACGGGTTGGGCCCGCGGTAATTGTGATTGTTTTACCTGCCAATAGCGCAGGTTGAGCAGGCTCAGTGCATAAGCTAACTAATTCATGTGGTTCAAGCATTCGCCCAGCACCGACATCGCCACAGGCTTGCTCGCCTTTGCCTGGCCCCCATATAGCAACGTTGCGTGCTTTTAACGTGGCTAAATTAGCTTGCGTTGCAGGGTGAGCATACATTTGCTGATTCATAGCTGGTGCTATGGCAACTTTTGCAGGGGTCGCAAGTAATAAAGTCGTGAGCAAGTCATCAGCAATCCCTACCGCCATTTTTGCAATAATATTGCTGGTGGCAGGGGCAACTAAAATTAAATCAGCCCATTTTGCAAATTCAATGTGCCCCATAGCGGCTTCGGCTGAAGGGTCTAGTAATGAGTCAGACACCATTTCACCACTTACTGCTTGCATGGTTAGCGGGGTGATAAAATGTTTTGCTGATTCAGTCATTACTACTTTAACGTCACAACCATGGTCTTTTAAGCGTCTTACGAGTTCAGCACATTTATACGCTGCAATTCCACCGCTAATACCCAGCACTATTTTTTTATTTGTTAAATTAATCATGGTTGTTCATCAATTTTATAAAATATGGTGGCTAAAATAACAAATCTTGAGCGTGACAGCTAAGATAAAATGCGTTTTATCGCGCTAATTTTTGATTTTGCATTACAATTATACAATACAGTAATCTTTCAAGGATGAATCATGCAATTAACGTCACTGCCTAATTCGCTCCGCCCGCGAGAAAAACTGCTAGAAAAGGGCGCAAAGGCACTCTCTGATGCTGAACTATTAGCTATATTTTTGCGCACGGGCCTACCCGGCATGAATGCCATAGAGTTGGCGCAGCATCTGATCAACGAAAATAAAACCCTGCATAATTTGTTTAATGCCAGTATGGATGAATTTTGTGCGCAAAAAGGCTTGGGAATGGCTAAATATGTTCAGCTACAAGCAGTACTTGAACTAAGCCAGCGTTACATGCAAGAGGGCTTTGTGCGCGACGCCGTTTTTAACTCCCCACAAGCCGTTTATGACTATTTAACGCTGCAAATGCGTGGATTACAGCAAGAGGTATTTATGGTGTTGTATCTTGATAGTCAAAATCGTTTATTAAAAGATGAAATATTATTTTACGGCACAATTAATGCGGCCAGTGTATATCCGCGTGAAGTGGTAAAGGCGGCACTGAAAAATAATGCGGCGGCGGTTATTTTTTCACATAATCACCCCAGTGGTATTGCAGAACCGAGTCAGGCCGATAAGCTCATTACCAATAAGTTGTGCCAAGCACTGCAATTAGTCGACATAAATGTGTTGGATCATATTATTATTGGTGGTGAAAGCAGTGTTTCGTTTGCCGAACGGGGACTGATTTGAGTTTATCGCTTCAGATATGTGCTAAAAATGAGCGGTTTAGTGCGTTTTGGCAAATTAGTTTAATTTAAATGCAGTTTTTACTTTCCCTAAGGGCATTCGATCTTTATAATTAGCCGCTATCAAATTTACACATGAGCTGGTTGGATAAGATCAGTATTTGATCTTTGCCTGTAAAAGCTGTATAAAGAGCGCCCTTCGATTTATCTCTAGGGCACAAATACATGGCCTTAGGGAAAATTAAGCTCGAGCGAAGTTATTGGAGATATATAGACATGTCTAAAGTATGTCAAGTTACAGGTAAGCGTCCAACGGTTGGTAACCACCGTTCACACGCGAGAAACGCGACTAAACGTCGTTTCCTACCTAACCTACAAACACACCGTTTTTGGGTTGAAAGTGAAAAACGTTTTGTAACATTACGCACTACTACTAAAGGTATGCGTATTATCGATAAAAAAGGCATTGACACGGTTCTTACTGAAATCCGTGCTCGTGGCGAAAAAGTTTAAGGAACTGAATTATGCGCGATAAGATCCGTTTAGTTTCAACTGCTGGTACTGGTTTTTTCTACACTACCGACAAGAACAAGCGTAACATGCCTGAAAAAATGGAAATCAAAAAATTCGATCCTAAGGCTCGTAAACATGTGATTTTCAAAGAAGCTAAAATCAAGTAATTTAGTTTTCTTTCAGAAATGTAAAAACCCAGCTTATGCTGGGTTTTTTGTTTTTAAAATCTGCTCTATCATCCACCGAAACCATATCACCGTAATGATACCCATTGAATTAAATCGCTAATTGGCTTTTGTTAAGCGCCACGAATTATTCCGTAGATAATGGCATCAGTTGTTTGTAATACCAATCCGCAATAATACTTAATCATTTTACGGGGCTAAACGTGTCGCAACCTGCGTTAAAAAATTCTCGTTTAGAACAACTAAATAGCAAATTTTTTGCCTAGCTATCAACACGTTTTTCCAGCCTCAAAATAGACCACTTAATTAAGCGAATTGGTATAACCAAAGAAAACATAAAGAGTATTAAATAACTTTACGGGCTAAGCTGTTGGGTGTTGTGTATTTAGAGTGAGATTGCGCGGTGTATAAGCATATCTGGAGAGGGAACGGGTGTTTTACTATGGCTCGATAGGGTATGAGCTGTAAGTAGCTCTAAGGCTACTTACAGCGCGATATTTATACTTTAAAGTTCTCTACTGATATTCTTAGTTCTTCGGCTAATTTAGCCACTTCTGAACTTGAAATATTCGTTTGTACAGCGCCTTCTGCTGTTTGCTCGGCAATAGCAACAATAGACTCTAAGCGCTCACTGATCTCTTGTGATACTTGTTGTTGCTCTTGTGCTGCTGTTGATATCTCTTCACTGACATTATGCGCTTGTGATACTGCAAGGGTAATTGAATCCAGTGCACTGTTGGCTAAGTCACTTTGCTCAACACACGAAACAGCACGATCTTTACCTTTTTCCATAGCTTTAACCGCTTCTTCAGCGCCCGACTGTAGTGACTCAATCATAGATTGAATTTCTTGGGTCGACTCTTGTGTTTTACTCGCAAGTGATCTTACTTCATCAGCTACCACAGCAAAGCCTCTGCCTTGCTCGCCGGCACGCGCAGCCTCAATCGCTGCATTAAGTGCGAGTAAGTTAGTTTGCTCGGCAATACCGCGAATAACATCTAAAATACTACCAATTGATGCGCTATCTTTGTGTAGTTTATTGATAACACTTGATGCTTCGTCTACCTCGTAGGCGAGTTGCTCAATGGTTGCTTTATTTTGATTTGAAATACCTTTAACGCGCTCCGCTTCTTTATCGGCATTTTTAATTTCGCTCAGTGCTTGTTGTGCACTATTACTCACTGTTTGTGATGTGCTGCTCATTTCAGTGGTTGCGGTTGCTGCTTGCTCTACTTGCGCTTGCTGATTACTGATTGCTTTGCTTGATTCACCGGTAATTGTTGAGGTTTGCTCAGAAGCGGCTGCAAGTTGTGTTGAACGTGAAATAATACCGGTGATTAAGCTACGTAAACTATCAATTAAGGTATTACAACTTTTCGATAATTCACCAAATTCATCTTTTGCGCTGTCATCTAAGCGTTGAGTCATATCACCACTGGCAACAATATCTAGAATACGATTTACTTCCGCTAATGGCTTAGTAATACGGTTAACCGTAATGATGGCTACAAGCACAGCGATAATAGTCGCAATGATCATACCTATCCATGTCCATAAATTAGCTGAGTTTACGTCACTACGTACGCCTTCTTGTAATGTAAATGCAACGCCACTGGCTTGTAATACTAATTCGTCAATTTGGCTAAGCGCTGTTCTAGTCGCTTTTTCAGACTCTGCTAATTCACGCTCGGTTGTGCTTATTGCGTCAATAAGGCGTTTTTTATTCGCTGAAAGGCTATCGTTACCTAAAATATTGCTCTCTAGGGTATCTACATAACCCTTTAAGTCATTATACAAGCTGCTGTGGCTTTGCTCTATCGCCGGCTTTATTAATGAAACGGTACGAACGACTTCTTCAAAGTAATACACTTGCTCGTTTTTGATAATATCGAGCGTGTTAAGCGTTTTAACGGTTAGCATGTCGGTGCTGCTGGTAACCACGGACATAAAGTTATTTTCTAGATTATTAGCTGCTTGATAAGCGCGCGGGTAATTATCCTCTAAACCATCAATATCAATAATATCAAGTACTATAGAGTTGGCATCTTCTGCCGCGAGCTCAACGGTTTCTAGTTGCGCTTTGAGCTTTTTGTTAAGCACTAGCTGGGTGTTTTTATCTTTAAGCAGGCTGTTTATGATATTTGAAAAGCTCAGGTAGGTTTTTTCAACTTCAAGGCTGCTTTTGTTTAACTGTGGATCGTCTTTAACAACTTGTTGTAGTTCGCGGTGCAATTTATTAAATATTTGTTTTTGCTCTTCTATTTGCGCTTTTAACGTGGCGAGTTTTTGAGCCGATGTTATATGGAAACTAGCTTGAGCGGCTTTACTCATCAAAATAAATTCAGCTTGTAACTGAGCGCTCTTGTTTAATGCAGGAAGCGATAGCTGATTAACTTTTTGAGTTGAACGATCTATATTTGCTATTTTTATTAAAGAGTTACCGCCAATAATTAAAAGTAATAAAGTGATAAATATAAAACCACCCCAAATACGTTGACTCACTGTTAGATTCATATGGTTTTCCATTCAAAAATACGTCTATTAATACTTATCGGCGCTTTCAACAATAAGTTAAGTAATTAAAAATAATTAATTTTTACTGTTAATAGTTAGTTGCTAAATTTACCGCAAAACTTAATTACAAACTAAGTCTTTTCTTAAAGATAAAAAATAATGTAGGCAATAACACTCGTTTACTGTCTATGTTTAACTCAATTATAAGAGCATTGCTATTTTTTACACATTATTGTGAATTTTTTGTAATTATACAATTTAACTTCCACTCTTAAACTTAACAGATGTATTAACTTTTTTCAGTTTATTTAGACAAAAGTTGTGATTTTTCTGAAAATTTTTGCTTACTTTGCAGTTCTATTAGTGTCATTGAGCCGCCCCAGACGCAACCTGTGTCTAGAGCATAAAGGTGGTTGTAGGGCGTTTTGCCTTCAAGTGCTGCCCAGTGTCCAAAAATTAGGTCATGTTGAGCGTTAACGATTTTAGGGTGAGAAAACCAAGGAATTAATGAGTGGCTATTGGCTGTTGCTTCTTTTGCATTAAAATTAAGCAAATTATCAGGCGTAATAAAGCGCATGCGAGTGAAATAATTAACGATGTAACGAAATTTAGCAGCATCATCAAGTTGCTCCGTCCATTTTAGCGGGTGAGGCTGATACATGTTTTTTAAGAAGAACTTAGCGTTATCAGCACCATAGCATTGCTGCGCAAATTGAGCGTGCTTAATGGCTTGCTCGCATGACCAATCAGGGTTAAGGCCTGCATGAGAAATAAAACAATTATATTGTTCTAAATAAAGCGCTAAAGGCTGAGTTTGTAAAAACGCGATGTAGTGGGGCAGTTTACTACTGTTAAACAGTGCAGTGAGTTTGTCTTTAGGGTTGGGTGCAACATTATTTAAATAACAGGCAATCATGTGTAAGTCATGATTGCCTAATGTGACGCTAACGCTGTCTTGATGTTGATAAATATAATCAAGGCACGCTTTGGAGTCTGGGCCGCGAGCAACAATATCACCCACTAAATATAGGTGGTCTTTGCTAGGGTTAAAGTCGACTTGCTTTAACAATAAACTAAATTCGTTAAAGCAGCCTTGTAAATCACCTATTGCGTAGTCAGCCATTAGTCGCTGTTTTAATCAGTGTAAGATATTAGGGCAAGCTAAACGGAACACATTTATGGGTGCTTCAAACTCAGCACCAAACTCGTTTCGTAAAGTGTAATGCCCCTGCATGGTGCCTACGGGAGTATCTAATATTGCACCACTGGTGTATTTGTAACTTTCACCAGGGGCTATATCTGGGGTTTCACCCACCACACCTTCGCCTTGCACTTCTACTTCTTTGCCATTGGCATCAGTAATTAGCCAATAACGGCTAAGTAACTTTGCACTGCATAAACTGTGGTTTTTTATAGTAACGGAGTAGGCGAACACAAACTTATCTAGTTCAGGTTGCGATTGCTCTTCTACATAAAACGTTTCAACAGATACCTTTACAGGTGATCCTATATTACTGCTTGTTGTCATAAATCCAGTTAGCTATATCAATAAATTGTTGTAACGACAGGCTCTCAGCTCGCAAAGTAATATCAATGCCAATGCTGGTTAATTCGTCAGCGGTTAGAAGGTTGCCAAGGCTGTTACGCAACGTTTTACGGCGCTGATTAAACGCTTCTAAACAAACGGTGTTTAATATTTTAACGCTTTTAGCGGTGCGCTGCTGTGCCTTTTTAGGGATTAAGCGAATAACCGCAGAATCGACTTTAGGTGCCGGTTTAAAGCACTCAGGCGGTACCTCTACCACAGGCATCGCATGACAATAATACTGAGTCATCACACTCAAGCGACCAAAGGTTTTACTACCAGGGCCTGCTACCATGCGCTTTACCACTTCTTTTTGCAGCATAAAGTGCATGTGCTCAATATGATCGGCAAATTCAAACAGGTGAAACAACAAAGGCGTTGAAATATTGTACGGCAGGTTGCCGAATACTTTTAGCTTTTTGTCATCTTTAACCAGGCTTGCAAAATCAAACTTCATTGCATCGCCTTGGTTTACGGTTAATTTTGGCCCTAAAAATGGGTGTTCAATTAAACGCTGGGCTAAATCTTTATCTAGCTCAACAACCGTTAAATGGCCACTTAAATCGGCAACAGGCTCGGTAATAGCGCCTAGACCTGGGCCAATTTCTACTAAATTATCTTGCGGTTTAGGATCGATAGCGGTGACGATTTTGTCGATGATTGACTCATCGAATAAAAAGTTTTGGCCAAAACGTTTACGGGCGCGGTGTCCTAAGTGTACTTTATCGGTCATTGATTCTGTGCTTTTTCATGGGCGAGCTTAATTGCTTCGCGGATCGCTAATTCAAAACTGCCAACATCAGCATCGCCTGTACCGGCTAAATCAAGCGCAGTACCGTGATCGACTGAGGTGCGAATAAATGGAAGGCCGAGAGTTATATTCACTGACTTACCAAATCCTTTGTATTTTAGCACAGGTAATCCCTGATCGTGATACATAGCCAGCACTGCATCGGCTTCATTTAGGTATTTATCTTGAAATAACGTATCGGCTGGTAAAGGACCGATTAAGTTCATCCCTTCAGCTCTTAATATGTCAAGTGTAGGCGTAATCGTGTCGATTTCTTCGCGGCCTAAATGACCATCTTCACCGGCATGTGGGTTTAAGCCACAGACTAAAATACGTGGTTGCTCAATGCCAAATTTAGTTTTCAAGTCATGATTAAGAATATTAGCCACTTTAACTAGTCGCTCTTGCGTAATAGCACGAGAGACATACGCAAGCGGAATATGTGTAGTTACTAGGGCAACACGCAGACCTTCGGTGGCTAATAACATAACTACATCGGCTGTACCTGATTGCTGAGCAAAGTACTCAGTATGGCCACTAAAAGAAATGCCGGCTTGGTTAATAATACCTTTATGAACAGGCCCCGTAACAACGGCATCAAATGTGCCATCCATATTCTTCTCGCTGGCAATACGCAGTGTGTCTAATACGTATTGACCGTTTGCGTCATTTAGCACGCCAAGCTCAACGGACTCTGCTAAATCAATTTGCTTAATATATAAGCTGCCTGCTGCTGTTGGCGTTGCTTTGGCTTGTTCATCAAATTCAATTAATTTAATGTTTAAACCCAAATGCTTAGCGCGCTGTTTTAGTAGCGATGCATCTGCAATCGCTACTAGTTGCGCATCCCAGCTGTGCTGTGCCAGTTTTAATAGCAAGTCTGGGCCAATGCCTGCAGGCTCACCTGGGGTTACCGCAATTCTTAAGGTCATAATTATTCGTCTATTGGGAAAATTTCAACATGGGCTTGTTCGCGCATTTCTTGCTGCCAGTTAAAGCTTTCCTCTTTAAATTTACGATTAAACAACATGCCATGTGCACGATTACGTTTAGCTTGCTCGGTCTTATCTGCAACACGTTTATCTAGTAACTGCACAATGTGCCAGCCAAACTGACTTCTAAATGGTTCGCTGATTTCGTTTTTATCAAGTGATAGTAACGTATCTCTAAACGCAGGCACGTAGGTGGTTGGATCAGTCCAATCGTATTGACCACCTTTAAGTGCTGAACCGGGGTCTTGTGAATGCTCTTTAGCAAGTTCTGCAAAGTCAGCATCGCCGGCGCGTAAATCTTTAACAAAGCCTGCTAGCATAGTGCGTGCTTTTTCTTCACTTAAAATGATTGAAGGCTTAATAAGAATATGACGAGATTTAACTTCGGTGGTTTCAACTACTTGGCGGCCACGTACGTCTTGTACTTTAATGATGTGGAAACCCGCACCGGAACGAAGTGGACCAATAATCGCATCTTTCTTTTTACCTTTTACAGCTTCTGCAAATAACGATGGCATTTCGTTAATGCCCATCCAACCTAATTGGCCGCCCTCAAGGGCCTTTGAGCCACTTGATGATGAAATGGCAATACGCTTAAATTCTTGCCCATCTTGCAGCAGTTCAATAACTTTGTCTGCGCGTGTTTTTGCTGAGCTTACGTCGTCTGCACTTGCACCACTTGGAATATCGATAAGGATATGACCAATATCATATTCTTCGGCATTTTGGCCTTGGCTATCCATAATTTTTAGTAAGTTATCAATTTCTTGGTCGCTTACATATATACGGCGGTCTACGTTTGCACGCGTAACTTGTTGCGTGGTTATCTCTTTACGAATTTCTTCGCGGTAAGCTTGAAAGCTCTCACCCGACGCTTCAATAGTACGACGCAAATCAGCAATTGTACCGCCTTGCTCTTTAGCCATGTTGGCAAGGGTTTGGTCAAGCTGGCTATCTGAAATTTCTAAGCCCATACGCTCAGCCATCTGCATCATCAAGGTTTGATTTACTAAGCGTTCAATCGCCTGAACACGCAGTGTTTCGTCTTTTGGCAGCTGTTGGTTTTGTTCTTCTGCTTGTTTTTTTACGCGATCAACAATGGTGTCTACTTCACTTTTTAAAATAACGCCTTGGTTTACAATACCAATTACTTTATCTATTTCGACAGGGGCGGCAAATGCACTTTGGCATAAGCTGAACGTTAAAACTGCTGATGTTAATAATTTTTTTAAATTCATATTCTTTTTACTACTCTTACTAATAGTACTGTTGTAATGCTAAATACGGCTAAATAGATATAGTTATTTGTAAATTGTTACTATAAATAAAGCAGTTTAGTCATTAAGAAAATACGGCCTACGATAACCAAAAATACCTTGTTGTAATAATTTTTGAGCATCGTAACGGCTTTTACTACCAAGCCCTTTTAATACAAAATTCAAACGAATACTCGAATCAAAAGTGGCTTGGGGTTGCCCAATTGACTGATTTAAATCAGTTTCAATTTGGCGATGGCCAGTAATTTGGAACGCCCAACAGCACGATTCATACTGTAATCCACTAAATACTTCAATACTGCGGTTATTATCAAGATCGCGATGGTAACTTGCAATAAATTGCCACTCGTCACTGATAGGGATGCTTGTAAATAAGCCCGCTTGCTCGATTGTATTTCCTGAGACATCATTTGCATAGCGATGGTTCAATTGAACCAGCTGATTATCGTCACCTTTGTAGTCTAAGGTTAAATTTGACTGGATAATTTGCTTGCCATCGGTGTCGTACTGAATACCACCCGATAAATACCAGCGGCGGTGCCAATGTAACATGGTTTGCGCTGCAAACAAGGCATTGTAGTTACTATCGCTATTAAGCCCTTGCTCTGTAGGCTTGGCTGAATCACTTAAATAAAATATTTGGCCTGCGCTGAAGTTAAATACTTCTTCATTTTTCTTATCAAATAAACGCGTTGTAGCCCCGAGCGTAAATTGATTAGCTGCGGCAATTCGGTCAACACTTGAAAAACGCGCATCCCTGAATAAACCAAAAAAGTCATCTTGTAACTTGGTGGTATCGTATAAGCCAATTTCAGACTGATCTTTATTAGGCGTATATAAATACTGAATTTGTGGCTCTAGAGTTTGAATACCATCGTCGATAAAAATTGAGGTGTCGCGCTCAAAGTTAAGCTGAGAATATAAGCGCACTTTTGGCAAAGTACGCGAAACATTATCGCTATACTGTGTACCCTGTAAATCACCGTCTTGTTTATAGTTAGTTTGCAATAAGCTCACTTCAGATAAAAACGACCATGCATACTCTTTGTAATCAAAGCGTGCTTTAGGCTCTATATGCACACGAGTGGCTTGGTCAATTACCGCAGAGCTGTTAGTAAAATGGCTCAGCTCGCCTGAAACACTAAAATCGAAATAATCAATTTTCCAAGGGGTGGTTTGGGTAAAGCTAATTTGTGGTAACGCCGTGTATGATTCTAAGTGGTCACCGAGTACTTCAAAGTTTTGCACTTTTATATCAGTACGCCACATTTCGCCCATATGGGTTAGCGAGCCGGTACGATAAAGCTGCGTATCGGTTTTACTGACATAAGCGGAGTTTAAATCAGTTAGGTAGTTGTCATCACTAACATTGGTAATATCAATACTGGCTCGCCAGTCTTCACCAATATAACTTTTTTGTTGCCAATGAAACAAAAAACGCTCGTTAAGCTCAGGCTCTGAGTCATCTTGATTTAAATATTCTACAGCCACTAAACCTTGGTGCTCTGGGGTTAAATATCTAAATTCAGTTTGTAATTGTAGCCCCTTACGTGACATATAACGCGGGGTAATAGTGGCATCATAATTAGGGGCAATATTCCAATAATAAGGCGTAATCGTTTCTAACCCATAGCGATCTGAACTTGAAAAGCTGGGCGTTAATAAGCCTGACTTACGGCGCTCATCGAGTGGGAAAGTAAAATAAGGTAAATAGAGTACCGGCGTATCTAAAATACGTAGCACGGCATTGTAGGTTTCGCCCCAGCCTTCTTCACGTGATAAGTTTATTTCATCGGCTTCAATAGCCCACATAGGCGTATTACCTGGGCACGCAGTAAAGCTTGCATTCATCAGCATTAAGCCAGACTTATCGATGGTGAGCTTTTCCGCGCCGCCTTTGCCTTGTTGTTGTGTTAGGCTGTATTGTGCGCCTAATAAACTAAATGCTGAGTTGTTTAAATCGGCATTTAAGCCCGAACTTTGTACGTGGCTTACATAATCGCGATAGGTAATTGGGCCAGTGGCATTAAGCAGGCCACGTTGTTTATCAATCAGTGCTGATTGTGCGGACAAACTCATGTTAACGGTGTTAATATCAACATTGCCAGTAAATTCAGCGCTTTGTGTGCCTAAAAGCTCAACGTCATCAGCGCTGATATCAACCGTTCCAAGCTCAAGGCCAGCAAGCGGTTGCCAAGCTCTGGTTTGCATTGAAGTGCCACAAAAATTGTGTGTCAGTTCAGTTTCGGCAAGCGATGGTGCGCTCAGTACGCTTAGCATCAAAATGCCCCAGGTTTTGCTCATTTATCGACCTTTATGCTCTGTGATTAGTTACAAGCTATACATAATAAAGGAAAACAATGGCAAAGTAATTAGTGAAAAATAGATAGCTTATAAAATGACACGCTTTGAGAGTTTACAACAGTTTATTAATACTCACTTTGGTGAGCAATCCTATGCGCTTAATGCAATAACCGCAGATGCCAGTTTTCGCCGTTATTATAGGTTAAACGCTGAAAATAAAAACTTTATTGTGATGGACTCCGATCCAAAAAAAGTTAACAACGTCCCTTATATTGCATTAAACAAGGTGTTTTCTGAGCAGGGGTTTTTATTACCATCCATTATTCATAGTGACGAGCAGCAAGGTTTTTTTATTCTAAGTGATTTAGGTAGCACCCATTTGGCTGACTTGCTTGATGATGCCAATCGCAGCGAGTATTACCAGCAACTGATCAGTTTAAGTGCCAAGTGGGCAAAAACCCCAGCCGCGCCGTCAATGAATCCGTATGACCATGACTTTATTGCACTTGAACTGGATATTTTTAAAAATTGGCTGGTTAATGATTTTATTGGCGCAGAGCTCAGCGCTGAGCAGCAACAGACTTGGCAAACAAGCACAGCGCTGCTAATAAATACACTGCTTGAGCAACCCACAGTCACAATGCATCGCGATTACCACAGCCGCAATATTATGCGCTGCGAGCAGCAATGGGCAATTATTGATTATCAAGACGCGGTACAAGGTCCGTTATGTTATGACTTAGTCTCGCTTTTAAGAGATTGTTATTTTAAATTGCCCAACGACGAGCTGACTCATTTACTTGAGTTTGGTTATGACGAATTTAAGCGCCAAAGTTTAATAACTAACGAGTCATTCGCACAATTTAAGTATTGGTTTGATTTAACGGGCTTGCAGCGCCATTTAAAAGCAGCGGGTATTTTTTGTCGTTTATATTTGCGTGATGGTAAACAAGGTTACTTAGCAAATATACTCCCTACACTTGAATACGTAATAGAGGTGGCGGCACAATACCCTGAGCTTAGCGACTTATCGGCTTTGATAAAAACTAGCGTGGTGCCAAAGGTGCAACAGCGGTTAAAAGAGGAACAACCATGAAGGCGATGATATTAGCCGCTGGACGCGGTAAACGTATGATGCCGCTCACCGCAGAGTTACCTAAGCCTATGTTATGTGTAGCGGGAAAACCACTGATTGAGCATCATATTATGCGCCTAAAGGCAGCAGGTATTACTCAAATAATAATTAACCTTGCGTGGCAAGGAGATAAAATAAAAACCTATTTTGCAGATGGGCGCGCGTGGGGCGTGACTATAACCTATAGCCAAGAAGTGACGGGCGGGCTTGAAACCGCAGGCGGTATTATTCAAGCGCTTCCTTTACTTGGTGAATCATTTATTGTGATTAATGGCGATGTTTACAGCGACTACGATATCAGTGCATTAATGCAGCTACATTTACAGCCTAAAGAGGCGCACATTGTATTGGTTGAAAACCCTGCGCATAATCCTGATGGCGATTTTGCACTGAGCCACTTACCGACAAATAGCCAGCGATATACTTTTTCAGGGATAGGGCGTTATCAAGCTGACTTTTTTGAGGGGCTAGCCCCAGGCATTCGGCCATTAGGCCCTTTGCTACGTGAAAAATTAAATGAACATTTAGTCTCCACTGAACTCTATATTGGCCAATGGGACGATATAGGCACACCAGAGCGTTTATCGGCTCTTAACCAACAACTAGCACCATAAGCTAAATATAAAACACTAGAGGTAAGTTTTAAAATGTGGGGAAAAATTCTCGGTTTCTGTTTTGGTTTTATGTTTGGCAAAATATTTGGTGCCATTTTAGGCTTATACCTAGGCCATATGTTTGATAAAAGCCTAAAAAAAGACTTTGATAAAGCTGGCGGCTTTTCTAACCTTTTTAAAGGCGATGATGTTAACGAACGCCAAGCGTTGTTTTTTTCGAGTTGCTTTGCGGTAATGGGACATATTGCCAAGTCGAATGGCCGTGTTAGCGAAACCCACATTAAAGCAGCGACGCTGTTTATGGATGAAATGGGCTTAAAAGGCGAAGAGCGCCGTGAAGCGCAGCAGGCGTTTCAATCGGGTAAAGACAGCGACTTTTCACTCAAAGATACGGTTTATGATTTTAAAGAACGTTTTGCTAAACGTTATGATTTACTGCAGTTATTTTTAGAAATTCAAATCCAGATGGCGTTTTCTGACGGGGTACTTGCTGCACAAGAAAAGCAATTACTGCAAGAAGTTAGTAAGCAGCTAGGTGTGTCTAAAGCACACTTTGCCTTTGTATTAAAACGTTATCAAGCAGAGTTTAACTTTAGGCAGCAACAACAGCGTTTTAAACAGCAGCAAAGTCAAAGTAGCAGCTACCGTGAAGGCTCAGGGCATCATGTACCACCAAGTAATGATATGAACCGTTCGCAAGCATTGGCCTTATTAGGGTTAAATAAAGACGCATCGCAACGTGATATTAAAGTAGCCTACCGAAAGCTCATGGCTCAGCACCATCCTGATAAGCTCGTATCGCAAGGTTTACCTAAGCATATGATGGAAGTCGCGGTTAAAAAAAGCCAAGATATTCAAGCAGCATACGAGTATTTAAAAAAGGCGGCGTAAAAAACCGTCTATTTCTTTGCTTAGCCGCGCATGTTGCTGCGGCGCATCGCGTAATCCAAACAACTGACGTTGGCGATAATCAAACTTTGCATTTCGATTAACCCAACGCTGACGGTTTTTAAGGTTCATTAAGATATCATTACTGTCTGTAGCAAAATAAATATCCAACAAAGCGGGGGTGACCAAGGATGTTATTTGGCTTAACTTTGCATTACGTTTTGTATTAGGAAGGTAGCTACTTAAACTAATGAAGGCGCTTATTTTTGAGTCTGAAAATTCAGCGTAGTGCTCCAACAACACCCCAGCACTGGTGCCTTGTGCAATAACAACAATATTCTCAGACTCCATCGCAGCTTGTTGGTATAAAGCGTCGTAGCGAGCGACTAGTTTTAATTTATAGTTATCTACCACTTCAGTATTTACTTGTTCAACATAGTCAGCATGATGGGGCTGTTTTTGTGTACTGGTGTCTGGCTTAGTATTTGCGTTGGCTGTTTCATTATTTTTGCCCACAGGATCATTAATCGTTTTTGCTGCATCATCTTGAGCTGCTTGCCAATCAATATCAGGAACTGTCATCGCATAAGAAGTATACCCTTGATTATTCAGCTCTTTACGTAAGAAATTCATGCCTGCATTGTTTGTCGGCGTTGATTGCCAATCAGGAATGAGTATGACTACCCCTCTAAAGTCGGCACTCATATACTCACTGTATAAAGTTAAAAACTCAGTATCACCAGCTAAAATAGGCTTTACTTCATCACTTTGGGCTAGGCGAGAGATATCCGCATCAATATTTTTTGAAAAGGGAGGAGGAGCGATATACTCAGCACTCAGCGCTTGGAAACTGATTAACGTACAGCCAAGCACAAGAGTAGTAATAATAGCTTTAAACATCTGCGTAATAAACATAAATAAGCTTTTAATTTAAATCTTATTTATGTATCGGCGAAGCACTCTTAAAGTTTAGCTATTTACAGTAAATAGCTAAAAGATTAATCCTTGTTAAAACTCGTTCTCAGCTTCAAAAGTAAGTACTTGCTCCGTTACAGGGTGTTTGAGTTGTAGCATTTGTGCATGTAGCTGTAGGCGAGGTGCCGCAGCAAGTGCGTCTTTGTGAGCATATAAACGATCGCCTAAAATAGGGTGGCCTAAGCTTAACATGTGCACGCGCAGCTGATGTGAGCGCCCTGTAATAGGAGTAAGCTCTACACGGGTTGCCTGTGCTTCACGTTCAAGGACTTTAAAATGAGTGAGCGAAGGTTTGCCATTGTCATGATCAACCATTTGCTTAGGACGATTCGGCCAATCACAAATAAGAGGTAAATCAACAGAGCCTGTTTCAGTTTCAAGTTGCCCGTAAACACGTGCAATATAACGTTTTGCTGTTTCGCGTTCTTGAAATTGCATACTTAAATGCCGATGAGCAGCTTTGTTCATTGCTAAGCAAAGTATGCCAGAGGTAGCCATATCTAAACGGTGAACAATTTTAGCACTAGGAAAAACACGGTTGACGCGATTTATTAAGCTATCGGCATGTTTTGGGTCTTTACCTGGGACGGTGAGTAATTCGCTAGGCTTATTTACAATAAGTAAATCATCATCTTGAAACAGTATAGTTAAATACGGGCTCATAGGGGGATTGTAGTTAACTAACACGGCAGACCTCAGTGATTTTGAAGTGCGCTATTTTAGTGGAGCGAGCGCAAAGGCTCAAGGGAAAAGGTAAAAGTTTAATTGCGTATTTTTTAATCTGGTGTAAAATTACACCAGATTAACGTTTTGGAAATTCATTATGGCAAGACAAAGTATTTCACTTACTGAACAAAATGATTTATGGCTACGTAATCACGTTGAGAACATTGGTGATTATGCAAATAAAAGTGAATTGGTGAATGATTTAATTAGACGTGCAAGAAGGGCTGAAGCTATAAATAGTAAGCTTGCTAACGCAGAAAAAAGCGGTTTTAGTGCTCAATCTGCGGATGAAATGTTAGCAGAATTTAAAGCAAGCATTAAGTAGTGCGCACATTTAAGCTTTCAAACGATGCTAAAGAAGACTTACGTCGTATTTATCAATATGGTTGCAAAGCATTTTCACAACAGCAAGCAGATATTTACTTTTACAGTTTCTTTTCTATGTTTGAAAAGCTAGCTGCAAATCCTTATTCCTACCAATCAGTTGATCATATTCGTAAAGGTTATCGGCGTGCCGTTTGTGGCTCAGACAGTATTTATTACAGAATTTCAGCAACAGATGTCGAAATAATGGCTATTTTAGGCGGTCAAGATACTGATGAGTGGCTGTGATTTATTTTGAAATAAAGGAATATTTATATGTATGGAACTATTGAGTTTTACTGCAGTCATTGCGGCGAGTTAAATAGTCATGAACCAGAATTGAGTAATGATGCATCTTTAGCGAGTGAAGATGAGATGGAGCACCAGTTAGAAGTTTTATTTTGTTCTAACTGTGATACGCCTTTCCAAGTACATGTAAGTAAAGATCCTAGCTCATTAAGTTTTGATTATCATTTAGAAGATGGTTACAAGTTGAGTGAAGGTGGAGAATATCAAGCCATTTTTAAAAGTGCTATATTTAATATAGAACAATTAATTTACCACCTTTTATCAGATAGTTATGTTAATAATAATTACTTTAACCGATTGTTTTATACTCAGTGCATCATCACGTTGGAAACTTATTTCGGCGATGCATTAAAAAGCTATGTTGTAAATTCTGATGAGTATATAAAAAAGTTTATTTTAACTTCAGATAAACTTAAAAATGAAACTTACTCACTAAAAAATATTATTCAAAAGCCTAATCTACTATCTGAAAGAGTTCAGAATAGATTATCAGAAATCCTCTACCATAACCTTAGTGTTGTAACTAAGATATATTCAAATGTATTAGATATTGACCTCGATAGATTACTTGGAAAAGAAAGACAATACTTTGAAACTGCGATATCTATAAGACATGATTGTGTTCACCGGAGCGGCAAAACAAAAGATGGGAAAACTCATCATATATCAAGAGATGATATTCAAAAACTTGCCGTATCAGTCAGCCAATTAATTCTAAATTTACATGATGCAATGCAGTATATAAACTCTTCCTTTAATGATGAAATTGAAAATATCAATTTTTACTAAGAAGCTAATTTTAGTATTTCTATTTTCAAGCTGATAACTATCTTTATATGGTTTTGCAAAAGCGCGATATAAATATCGCGCTTTCTTTTTTATACACACACGTTAGTAATCTTTAACTAACGACTGACAGCTAGATTCTCTAGTGCGAAACCACAATCAAACGAATCGCATCGAGTTTTAACTGCGCTTTTTCAATATGTGCGGTTAGCTCATTGCGTTGTTTATCGTAAAAGGTAATTTCCTCTTGGCGAATGTTTGGATTAATTTGCTTCAGTGCAACTAATCGCTGTTGCTCTTCGCTTAACGATGTTTGCATTTTTACTAATGACTCAGCACGGATAACATCCAACTTTTGTTGCGCCATGTCTTTTGCGGTGTTGATCATTGGATGAACCGCACTTTGTAATGCACCTGCTAATTTACTCGCCGTTTGACGACCTACCGCAGATAGTTGCTGATTAAAGCCATCAAAACCAACATTTTCACCTAAGTTATTACTGCTCTTATCGAGTAAAATACGAATTGGCGTAGGGGGTAAAAAGCGACCCACTTGCAGGACTTTTGGTGCCATGGCTTCGGCAACAAATATTAGCTCAACAAAAAAGGTGCCTGGTGGTAACTTTTTGTTTTTAAGTAACGCTACCGATGAACTACCAAAATCATCATCACAAATCATATCCATAGTGCCTTGCACCATAGGGTGATCCCAACTAATAAAGTGCACATCTTCCTGAGAAAGCGCGGTATCACGGTCAAAGGTTACTGTCATTCCATCGTCTTTTAGCGATGGAAACGAAGCGTTTAACATGTGCTCAGTGGGTTTTAAAATAATGGTGTTTTCACCTTTATCTTCTTGGCTTACACCAAAGGTGTCGAACACGTTGATCATGTAGCTTGGCAGTTCAAACTGGTTATCGAGCTTTTCAATGTCAGCTACAAGTGAATCAGCAGCACCCTGTCCTGATGAATGTAGCTCTAGTAAGCGATCTCGGCCACTTTCCATTTGTTTGCGTAATACTGCATTTTTCTGTGCTACTTGCTCAAGGAGTGGATCTAGCTCATCTTCATCACAATTATGAGCTGCAATGTACTCAAGTAAATCTTCGCTAAACTCTTTATACAGCAACTGCCCAGTGGTTGATGTGCTTTCAAACGCATCTAAGCCTTCGTTATACCAACGCAGTAGTACTTCTTGGGCCGTGTTTTCAAAATAAGGCACGTGAATGTTCACATCTTGTGTTTGCCCTATACGGTCTAATCGACCAATACGTTGCTCAAGTAAATCGGGGTTGAGTGGTAAATCAAATAACACTAAGTGATGTGAAAACTGGAAGTTACGACCTTCTGAACCAATTTCTGAACACAGTAATATTTGTGCGTTATCGTATTCATCGGCAAAGAATGCCGCAGCGCGGTCACGTTCAATAATCGACATACCTTCATGGAACACAGACGCTTTAATTGCTTCGCGTTCACGTAATATTTGCTCAAGGCTAATTGCTGTTTCGGCTTTAGCACAAATAAGAAGTACTTTTTCACGCTTGAGTGTTTTTAGCGTTTCAATTAACCAATCTACGCGAGGGTCAAATAATCCCCAACTTGCGCTTTCACCTTCAAATTCTTGAAATATTTTTTCTGGGAAAAGTGCACGTTGCGCACTGAGCTCGGCATTTTGAATGCCACTCATATTACCCAGTACGGTCATTGCTGTTTTGTATTGCTTAGGTAATGCCATTGGGTAGGCATGTAATTTACGGCTAGGGTAGCCATCAATGCCACTGCGGCTATTTCTAAATAATATGCGCCCAGTGCCATGGCGATCCAGTAACATATTGAGTATTTCTTTGCGTGCAGCAAGGTCGCCTTGTTGGGCTTTTTCAAGGATATCAGTGATATCTGTTTCTTTTAATAGCTCAATTAATGTGGCTTTTGCGCTGTCATCCAGTGCTTGTTCTTGTAATAACTGATTAGCAGCTTCGGCAACGTCTTTGTAGTTTGCTTCTTCTTCTTTAAACACGTCATAGTCGTAAAAACGATCTGGATCGAGCAGTTGTAAACGAGCAAAATGACTACGATGACCCAGTTGGTCTGGCGTAGCGGTAAGAAGAATTAGGCCTGGAATATCTTGGCTCAGCTCAGCCATACGTTGGTATTCGGCACTGGGTTTATTGTTGTTAATGCTTAAATGATGCGCTTCATCGATTACTAATAAATCCCAGTCGGCCAAAGTAGCTTGTTCAAACCAGCGTTTTTTCTTGGTTAAAAACTCAAGGCTAGTAAGTACCAGTTGCTCGGTATCAAATACATTGGGTGAATCAGCAAACGCTTCGTCGCAGCGTTCTTCATCAAAAATTGAAAAACGTAAATTAAAACGGCGTAGCATTTCTACTAACCATTGGTGTTGTAAGTTCTCAGGCACAACAATAAGTACACGGCTGGCACGACCGGTGATAATTTGTTGATGTAAAATCATGCCCGCTTCGATGGTTTTACCTAAACCTACTTCATCAGACAGTAATACACGCGGTGCAAAACGTTTACCGACTTCTTGAGCAATATAAAGCTGATGCGGAATAAGATTAGCGCGTTGACCAATTAAGCCTTTAATAGGTGACTGCTGACGTTCAAACTGATGTAACCAAGTTTGATAGCGCAAAGTATACCGATCAAAACGGTCCACTTGGCCTGCAAATAAGCGGTCTTGCGGTTTATTGAACTTGATAAAGTGATCTAAAAAAGTTTCTTTTAATTGTGCTTTTTCACCGTTATCAATACGTTCACCGTGATAGCACAGTAATTCGCCTTGTACTTCAATTGACTCAACTTGTAATTCCCACTCCTCAACGCTTCGGATCACATCACCAGGATTAAATGCTACGCGGGTTACCGGAGCTTCTGCAGAAGAATAAACACGGTTTTCACCACTGGCAGGAAATAAAATGCTGACCTGGCGGCCATCAATGGCAACAACGGTGCCTAATCCTAAATCTGACTCTGTGTCACTTATCCAACGCTGACCTAAGGAAAAATTCATGTATGTCTCGTCTATGAAGAAAAAGGCGGCTATGTTACCTGTTAGATAACACCACTGCAAGGCGCTATTTGCCTGACTTTTAATTAATTTTATAAGTATGAATTATTACCAACCCAAAGCGCTCATTAGTGCGTCGATTTTGTGGGAAATTCAAACTAAATGATATTTGTCATAAAACAGACTTTTATGACAAATAGACTAAACTCAAAATATACCTAAGTAATTAATCAAGTTTATTAGTAACCACTGATTAGTTTATTGGGTATAGCATAAAAATCATAAAACGTAAGGAAAGTACTATGGGAAAAGCTTCAAATTTTGATAGTAAAATGTATGTGCTAGATACCAATGTATTACTTCACGAACCCCTCGCGTATTTGTCATTCCAAGAGCACCAAGTGGTTATCCCAATGACCGTATTGGAAGAACTTGATCATATAAAAGATAGAAAACACGATGTGAGCCGCGATGCGCGAGTGGCTATTCGTGGCCTTGATGGGGTGTTGAGTCAGGCAACTCCTGAACAAATGTTACAAGGTGTGGCGCTGCCAAGGAATAAACAAGGCGGATCGACAGGCAGCTTAATTATTGTAAACGACCATTTATTTGCCGATTCTATTTCTGGTTTGCCGGGCAATGAAAACGACCACCGTATTATTAATTGTGCGGTGCATTTACAAAACCAGCACAGCGATAAAAAAGTCATATTAGTAACTAAAGATATTAACATGCGCTTAAAAGCCAAAGGGGCGGGGCTTAAATATGTTGAAGACTATCGTACTGATCAGTTAATTGACGATATTGATTTACTCACCAGTGGTTATAAAAAAATTGAGGGCGATTTTTGGCAGCATGTTGGCGAGTGTAATACTGAGCAACACGGACGTGAAACAGTTCATCATATCCCTAAAGATTTAATTCCTGATGTGTTTTGTAATGAATATTTACTTGATGATGGCGATCAGTTTGCCGCTAGAGTTAAATCGTATGATGGTGAGCATATTACCATTAAAGATATTGGCGCAGAGCGATTGATGCATCAAAGTGCATGGGGAATAAAACCAAAAAATATTTACCAAGCAATGGCTCTTGATGCCTTGCTCGACACGTCTATTGAGCTTGTTATTTTAACCGGTCCAGCGGGATGTGGTAAAACTTTACTGGCACTTGCGTGTGCGCTAGAGATGGTGATTGAAAAAGGTATTTACGACAAAGTCATTGTAACCCGTAATACCCCTGAAATTGCAGAATCAATTGGCTTTTTGCCTGGTACCGAGGAAGAAAAAATGGCGCCTTGGTTGGCTGCCATAACCGATACCTTGGAGGTGCTGCATAAAGGTGATGAAAACCCAATTTCGAGCCGTAATTACATTATGGAAAAAGCCAACATTCAGTTTAAGTCGGTGAACTTTATGCGCGGACGCAGTATTCAAAATGCGGTGGTGATTTTACAACCCCGAATTGGAAAGATTTTAAAGTTTTTACCCCCTTGTTTTTATTGGCCTGTAGAAAAAGTAAAAAGAATTTCTCTAAACATGGATTTTTGTAACGACTTTAAGCATTCCCACAATAGCCAATCTTTACAGAGTATTTGTTATTTGGGATGTAAGTACAACACGCATTCTAGCAACGATGCAAACTTTTGGAGGGCTGCGTCATGAAAAGCTCTGTTGAAAACCGAAACCCTCGTGTTCTTGACACGTCTGCGTTGGTTCATGATCCAAAAAGTATCCTGTCATATCAAGATGATATTTACATCTGTCTAACAGTTCTAGAAGAATTAGATAACTTAAAAGAAAGAACTAACAAATCGGTTAGTGCTGATGCTCGTGTATGTATTCGTATGCTTGAAGATATAATAAATGGGCACAGTGCAGAAGAGATGGAAGCTGGTATTCCACTGCCTTCTACTGAAACAGCTAAACGAGGAAAACTGTTTATTGGAATTGATACCCAGCTCGATATGGCTAAAGAGTTAAAGCACGGTATTGGAAGTGACGCTGACAATAGAATAATTAACTATGCACTGTATCTTCAGAAGGACTTAGATAAAGACGTAGTAATTGTTAGCCGTGACATTAATATGCGCTTGAAAGCTCGAACCGTAGGGGTCATGGCAGAAGACGTTGCCGTAGATAATCAAATATCAGATATTGATCTTTTATACACAGGGGTACAAGCCTTTAAAGGAGATCTTTTTGATCGAATTAAATCAGACAAAGACTTCAAGGTTTCAGGAGAAGTTTATACTTTCCCAATAAGTCTATTTAATGATGAAGTTCAGCCAAACATGTATTGGTACGATGAAGCTGGACACATTGGGCGAATTTCAGAAGTAACAGATACTGAGGTATTCACAAAGTTATTGCCTCGTAAACAAGAAAAAGTATGGGGCATTTTGCCTAAAAATCAGCGTCAGGCAGTAGCTTTAAGCCAATTAACAGATCCATATTATGACTTAAATATCATCCTTGGCCCTGCTGGCTCCGGAAAAACTTTTTTAGCAGTTGCTTCGGCGCTGCATCAAGTATTGGAGTTAAAAAAGTACAAAAAAATCGTTGTGGTGCGCTCCAGAGACTTTATGGACGATGATCCGGGGTTTTTACCCGGTGACCTGACAGAGAAATCAATGCCGTTATTAGCAGGTATCACAGATGCACTTATATCAATGCATTCAGGTGATAACAATGAAGGTAATATCAGTGCAACTGTTGAGCATGTCATAGAGCGTGCCAATATAGAGTTTACCTCTATGGCTTATTTTCGAGGCAGGTCAATTGATGATGCTGTTTTAATTATTGATGAAGCACAAAATATGACCCGTGCTCAAATTAAAGGAATGCTTAGCCGCGGTGGAAAAAATTGTCGTACGATTGTACTGGGTAATCTAGCGCAAATAGATGATAAATTTGTAACAGCAGCTTCTTCTGGTGCAAGTGCGGCTGTTAATGTTTATAGGAATTATGAAAAAGGCTCGGTGCTCATATTTGATGAAGTAGAGCGCAGTAGCTTGGCTGAATTCACTGAAAAAAATATGTAGAAGTCAAAGTTCAATTCAAATCCTTTAAAATATTGCCATAATAGCCACTGCTTTTAGTAGTGGTTTTTTATTTTTTAAAGAGGGCACTACTCACTATAGCGGACAAAATGGGTTTAATCTAACTCAAAAGCTAAGTGTCCTGCCATGCATATCTAGTAGCATTATTTTTCGTATCAGAAAATATTCTTAAGTATATATTTGAGTGCTCACAATGCATTCTCAATAAAATCAACACAAGCGAATGGCCTAACCCAAAAAAACATGAGGCTGGCTCCAAAGCTATAGGGTAGTCGCAAGCATCTTTATGACTTAACAGATTCTTTTTAATTTCGTGATAGAACTGAGGGAATCTAACATGTTCATCATCTGCGTATTCTCATGACTTTGATCACCGATTCTCACCAGCTTTGATCGCTTGATTT
>NZ_JASDDE010000046.1:0-10198 GCF_030407565.1 Pseudoalteromonas sp. APC 3694 | reverse complement strand
TTTAGGTTTTAGTTCAAAGTTTGATCAAGATCATAAAATTATTTTTATAAAGTGGCTAATATTGTAGGTGCTAAAGAAGGAATGATAATGTTTGGACTTTTCAGGTGGTTTAAAATAGTGATAATAACTGTGTTGCTTACGCAGCATAGTTTTGCTATTGCTAAACCAATGAATTGTGAAGAGCATCATAATGGCTCATCCGACACGCATATTATACAACCAAGCAAAAATATGCATCATCAATCAATGATTGACAATAGTCACTATCACACTGAAAATTCGCAAGACTCTAAACACCTTCATGGTGATGAAGACTGTGAAAAATGTAAAGCTGGTGATTGTGTTTGTTGTGAAGGCGGTTTTTGTACAAGCTTTCATTTAAATGCCTATCTTGTGGAAGCGCAAGACGAAGGTATTTGCAATATTCATTCTGAGCTAATTCTACAGCGTATACCCCTACCAAAATCTGGTATCCATCTCTTACTTTATCGTCCACCAATTATTGGCTAATCACGGGATCAGTGCGCCTTTTTTTCGCCAGTCCCATCAAAAATAAAACGATTTACTGATTGGTTTAAATTACCAACCGTTTTGAACAATTAGCACAATATTTTTTGGAGGCATGATGAACATGCTCAAACTATTGCTATTTACAGTACTTAATGCTGTCGATTTTGGCCGAGATTCCTCTTTTTACCAAAAATTAGTTTTTAGCTTATTCACTAGAATTAGTACTTGACCTGTGTCTTAGACACAGGTCTAAGCTGTAGGTGAGATTACAAACTTAGGTGAAGAACTAAGGAGTGAACATGAAAGTTGCAGAGCTGGCAAAAAGCCTTGGAACGACTGCTGATACGGTGCGCTATTACACCAGATTAGGATTGTTAAAACCTACTAAGTCAGTGAACGGCTACAAGTCATACTCGAATAAAGAAGTATCGAGACTTAAATTCATTTTAAGTGCCAGAAACCTTGGTTTTTCCGTTGCAGATATCAAGGAAATTATTAATGAATCTGAAGATGGTAAAAGTGCGTGCCCATTAGTCAGAAGCCTGATCAAAGAGCGGCTTGAAGAAACAGAAAAGCAGTTTCAAGCAATGTTGGCACTTCGAGGAAAAATGTCTTCTGCGCTTTCTCGATGGGAAGAAATGGAAGACAAAGCACCGACTGCAAACATGGTTTGTCATCTCATCGAAAACTTTGAGCAAATTAAAAAAGCATAGGAGGAAAAAGGGTGGCTACTAACACAAATATAAAAACTGAATCAGGCTGTTGCTGTAAGGCAAAAGCTCAATCCTCTTCGTGTAAAAGTAAGGAGAATACGTTGGAGAAAGTATCACATAACCAACAGCTTATCATTGAAGGTGCTGGGTGTGCTAGCTGTGTAGGCAAAATTGAAGGGGCGTTGAAGGCAACTCTTGGAGTCGTCAGTGCGGAAATGAATTTTGCTGATAGGACAGTAACAGTTTATGGGACAGCTAAAACAAAAGAATTGATCAAAGCTGTTGAGTCAGTGGGGTATAACGCGAAGCCAATTGATGATAGCTCAGCAACAGATGCGCTTGATGAGAAAGAGGCGGCTGATTGGGCATATTATAAGAAGCTAATGCGCGATACGTTTATTGCCCTTTCACTCGGCGTTCCTTTGATGATCTACAGCATTGTGGTTGGAGAAATGACGGTTGAAACAAACCTTGAGCGCATGTCTTGGCTGGTTGTAGGCATTTTAACTTTTGGTGTTATGTATTTTTCAGGTAAGCATTTTTATGTTGGCGCTTGGAAAAGCTTTAAAAACCACTCCGCTAATATGGACACTCTAATAGCTTTAGGAACAGGCACGGCTTGGTTGTATTCGATGGTTGTCGTGTTTGCACCTGACGCTGTTCCATTGATGGCACGGCATGTTTATTTTGAAGCTACCGCCATGATCATTGGCTTAATTGATTTAGGTTTAGCATTAGAAATCAAAGCCAGAGGTAAAACCTCTGAGGCCATTAAACGTCTTATCGGCTTGCAAGCCAAAACAGCAACCGTGGTTCGTGACAACAAAGAAGTTCAGATAGGTATTGAGCAGGTTTTATTTAACGATATTGTGAAGGTAAAACCGGGTGAAAAAATTCCCGTCGATGGCGTGGTATTGGAAGGACACACCTCTATTGATGAGTCCATGCTGACAGGCGAACCTATGCCTGCTGAAAAAGCTGAAGAAGATGAGGTTGTCGCAGGTACTTTGAACAAATCAGGCATGATTTTATTTAGAGCCACACGCGTTGGTAAAGACACGGCGCTTGCACAGATCATCAATATGGTGAAACGAGCACAAAATTCAAAACCGCCGATTGGCCGTTTGGCCGATGTTATTTCAGCTTTTTTCGTACCTGTCGTGATGATTACCTCTGTGTTAAGTGCGCTAGCATGGCTTAACTTTGGACCTGAGCCAGCCATTGCTTTTGCCATCGTTTCAGCAACTACTGTGCTTATTATTGCCTGCCCGTGTGCTTTAGGCTTGGCAACACCCATGTCTGTCATGGTGGGAGTAGGAAAAGCAGCAGAAGCCGGAGTGCTTATTCGCAACGGTGAGGCACTGCAAACCGCCTCTAAAATCACTGCCATGATTTTAGATAAAACGGGCACTATTACTGAAGGGGCACCTAAGGTAACCGATATTATTTTAGCAAAAGCTACTGACGAAAAAGACGTACTACAGCTTGCAGCAAGTTTAGAAAGCGGCTCAGAGCATCCTTTAGCGCAAGCGATTGTTGAAAGTGCGTTAGATCAGGATATTGAGTTACTAAAAATTGAAGCCTTTAACGCCATTACGGGTTTTGGTGTAGAAGCAAGCTGCAACAACAAAGCCCTGCTTTTCGGAAACGATAAACTAATGAAGTTAAAAGGCATAGACCTCACAGGCTTTGTTGAACAAGCACAGTCTTTAGCCAAAGAAGCCAAAACACCTATGTACTTTGCTGTAGATGGTGAACTTGCAGCAATCATTGCTGTTGCAGATCCTATCAAGTCAGACTCAATCTCTGCTATCAAACGGCTTCAGGCTAATGGTATACGCGTCATCATGTTAACGGGTGATAACAAGGAAACCGCTGCCGCCGTAGCTAAAAAAGTGGGTATTAGTGAGTTTCTTGCTGAAGTGCTGCCAGAAGATAAAGCCAACAAGGTGAAAGAGCTACAAGAAGGCGGCGAAATTGTTGGTATGACAGGAGATGGCATCAACGATGCTCCTGCGCTAGCGTTAGCCGATGTTGGCTTCGCCATAGGCACAGGGACTGATGTAGCTATCGAAAGTGCTGACATTACCCTAATGCGTGGTTCACTTCATGGCCTTGCTGATGCCATAGCGGTAAGCAAAGCTACTTTACGAAATATCAAACAAAACTTGTTTGGCGCGTTTGTCTATAACGTAGCCGGGATTCCTTTTGCTGCGGGGGTTCTATATCCCTTCTTTGGCATTCTGCTTAGCCCTGTAATTGCAGGTGCTGCAATGGCGTTTTCGTCATTGACTGTAGTGTCAAATGCAAATCGACTTCGCTTTTTTAAAGCAAAAGAGCATTAAGGAGAATCACAATGATGGTTATTAACTTATTAGGCTTAATGTTAATCGCGCTGATTGTTTGGTGGTTTTGGCTATATAAACCCAATAAAACAATCGTTCAAGGTAATGAAGTACTCATTGAAGTGAGGGATGGTGTGTATTCCCCATCCTCAATTCAGGTGTCTGCTAGCCAACCTGTCACTCTGAAGTTTATGCGCAAAGATCAATCCCCCTGCGCTGAAACAATGCTTATTCCTTCATTGGATATAAGCGAACAGCTTAAATTAAATGAAATTACTCAAATTACCCTATTGAACTTATCACCGGGAGAGCATGAGTTTCACTGTCAGATGCAAATGTATCGCGGTGTCTTAAAAGTCGTTTAGGAGGGCAATATGAAAAATCAACACCCTAATTTTTGGTCAACACCTACAGGCTGGGCTGCACTGGCACTTATTGCCGCAGTGACCTACTTCTTAGTGCTTGAGCATGGTCAACATATGCTGCAATTTCTTCCCTACTTGATTTTATTGCTATGCCCCTTGATGCACGTATTTATGCATGGCAGTCATGGTAAACATGGTCACGATCATTCACATGCGCCTGATGAAAAAAAGGAAGAGAGCTTTCAAGAACTCACGGATAAAAATGCAGCCTATCGCGATGGCTACATACAAGGGTTAGAAAAGGCACGTAAGGAATCACATAAAAAGGAGAGCAGTGATGAATGAAACATATGATTATGGCTTATGGTCGATGGTGATACTGAACTCAGCAATTTTTATCTTTTTTGCCTTTAGTTTTGTCAAACCAAAAACATCAACTGATTGGAGAAGTCTAAGCGCGTTCTCTGCCTTTATTGTTGCCCTATTTACTGAAATGTATGGCTTTCTTTTAACTATCTATTTTCTGTCGGGGTGGCTGACGGAGACCTATCCAGAAGTAAATTTCTTTGCGCATGAAAATGGGCATTTATTACATACTTTCTTTGGATTTCAAGGTGATGCCCATTGGGACCCATTTCATATAGTGAGTATGGTGTTAATTGTTGCAGGTTTCTTTATGTTGTCTTCAGCATGGAATGTATTGCATCACGCGCAAAAACATCATCAATTGGCTACAACTGGATGGTATGCAAGGTGTCGCCACCCACAGTATGTAGCTTTCATTCTAATCATGTTCGGCTTTTTATTGCAGTGGCCGACAATCCCAACACTTGCGATGTTTCCGATCTTAGTCGTTGTTTACGTCAAGCTAGCGAAACGCGAAGAAGCACAAGCGATTGCTGAGTTTGGTTCGGAGTACCACAGGTATATGGAATCGACACCAAGTTGGATCCCAAATTTTAATAAAAGTGTAGAAGGTAAAAATCATGAAAACGTTAACTAAATCAATTTTATTTATTAGTTCACTACTGATAACCACTAGCTCATTTGCCCAAAACAATGAGCATAAACATGAAGGTGCGAACAAAGCTGATATGCATCAAGGCATGGCAATACCACATGAGAACATGGGAGAAATGCACAAAAAGATGATGGAAATGAAAAAGGAAGTCCATGCCATTAAAACTGAAAAAGATCCTGAAAAGCAACAGCAGATGATGGTTGAACATCACCGTTCAATGATGAAGATGATGCAATCCATGCACAAAAACATGGAAGAAATGCCAATGCATCAACAAATCAAGATGGCTGAACATCATTTAGAAATGATGGGGAACATGATGCCGCAGATGAACCGTAAAATGGAAGAAATGAAAGATAGCAATCAACAGCATTCACACAAACATTAGGAGAAAAATTATGAGCGATTTAAATCATAGAGTTGGCGTTAAAGAGCAAAATTTAGTTGTTCGAAACCTAAAGCTTAGCAATGTCACAGAAGAAAGCTGTGACGAGTTAGTAAAAGAAATAGATCAGCTTTTTGGTATAGATGAAGTTAGTTACAACATCAAAGAAGGTGAAATACACCTTGCCTATGATGCCGCAAACGTAAGCCTTGATGGGATTGAGGAGGTAATCCGTAAGTATGGCGCAGATGTTCATGATGATTGGTGGACACATACTAAAGAAAGTTACTATAAATTTGTTGATCAGAACATCAAAGATAACTCTGTTCATAAGCCTTGGAGTTGTCATCAAGCACCTTCGGGGGCTGGCCGGAAAAACAAATGAATTCATAAAAAAGTGTATAGATAATTAGTTAGTCAAATGAGGTAACAGTGATGAAAACACCCTATATAAAAGCTCTTTTATTGCTTACATTCGGTTTATATTTAGTGGGTTGTTCCAATACCACTTTTTATCATAAATACATGGTGAGAGGTCAGGTAGTAGAAAGTTCTGATAATCGAACTCTAATCTGTATTGGTGCTAAGCATGGCGCAGAGGTTGGGCAAAAATACAGTGTTATTAGATTCCATGAAAGAATAGTATTGAGTGAAGGTGAAGATCCCTACACTATCGAAAAGGTAGGAACGGTACAAATTACTAAAATTGTGAATGATCATTTCGCAACTGTAAAGCTAGTGTCTGGTGACATTGCAGCGAAAGATATGGTGGAACTTGAAAACTAATAAAGTGGTGGCGAAAGCCACCACAAGAGCATAACAATAAAACTTAATGAAAAAACTTTAGTGTTATTTTGTACAACCTTTGAGATTGTTTGCTCAGTTCTGGTTATCTTGATGCCAGTACGACAGAAAGAATGTTACATATGAATTAGAAAGGTGTGGGCTGGCATCCTAAATAGCTGTTCCAAATAGTAGATCACCCGAGGAAGGGAACTCAATGCGGTTTGCGCGATCAGATCAGTCGCCAAACATAACCAATCAACAACCGCATTGAGTATGAACAAAATAGCATTTTTATACGGCGCAGAAACCCGCCGCTTGAAGAAAATTGTACATAAAACCCGAGATAAAGACCTGTGCCGCCGGGCAAATGCGGTGTTATTGGTGCTAAAAGGTGAAACCAAGTCGCAAGTAGCCCGTGTTTTGCAAGCAGGCCGTTCATCAGTAAACCGGTGGGTAACCTGGTATGAAGCAGCAGGTATAGATGGCCTTAAAACCAAGGGTGCTGGGCGACCACCAAGTCAGCCCAAAGGCTTTATCTGCGGTGTTTTAAAACTGTTGGTGAACCATGTACCCAGGACACTGGGTTATCAGCGGTCGCGTTGGAGTAGTGAATTATTCGCACTGCTACTGCATAAGCTTTACCGTATCGTTATTCATAGCTCAACTCTCAGGCGGTGGTTGCCACAAGTCGGCATCGTCTGGCGTCGTGCGGCACCGACGCTGTATATCCAAGACCCAGATAAAGAAGCTAAGTTAGCAGCCATGCGGGAGGCACTTGAAAATTGCAGCGTGGACCATCCGGTGTTTTATCAGGATGAGGTGGATATCCACCTGAATCCGAAGATTGGTGCCGACTGGGGCTTTAAAGGTAAACAGCGTAAGGTAGCTACACCCGGCCAGAATAAGAAACACTATCTGGCGGGGGCACTGCACAGCCAGACAGGACAAATCAGTTATGTTGGTGGTGAGCGCAAGACCAGTGATTTGTTTATTGCGCTGTTGGAGCAACTGAAAGGGCAATACCGGCGAGCGAAAAGTATCACGCTAATTGTGGATAATTACATCATCCATAAGAGCAAAAAAACGCAGAAATGGCTGAATGAGAACCCAAAGTTCAAGCTCTTGTTTTTACCGGTATACAGCCCGTGGCACAACAAAATTGAAAAGCTATGGCATGCGTTGCATGAAACGATAACCCGTAACCATCAGTGTAAGAACATGGATGACTTACTGGAGCAGGTATACCACTTTATGGACACAGCGGCTCCGTTCCCAGGTGGCAAGCATGGCTTGAAGCAGGTGTATCACAATTAGGATCAGTTATTTAGTCAGCAGTAAATCCCTAGCATGGACTTGCATCTGGCACCAAACTCTACGCAGTTCTTTTCCATGTGCCGCGCAAAAACTTTAGCTCAAAACCGTTCAGTATTCGGTAATGCTGAAGTGAACGTTGATGTCCGCTATTCGCTCTTTGCCGAAGTTTGGCTAAGTGCCATGAGCAGTCATTCATGATTAACTCGTTTCTGCCCCATTGAGAGTTGTAACCCACTTGCCCAAACTAATTAATTTGATCATGTGACCAACTTTTAGTAATGCCCCTGAGAGAAAAGAGGTTCTGGGGAAGGTCAGGTTGATAAACTTTCTATTTATTGAATATCATGTTATTTCATCAGCTTTTATCAACACCTTGTCTCAAAAAAGTTTACTTGAGTAGGCGGCGGTATATTGTTTATTTAACGCACTTTAATATTTGGTTACTTTTTTGTTTACCATACAATATTATTGGAAAATAAAAGTGTGTTTATTTGGAAATAAAAAATAAGGAAAAATACATGAAATTACAATTATTACTTGCACTTATCGCATCACTTTTAATTACATTTTTGCAAAATGACTCTTGAGGGGCAACGTAAGGTTACATACCCGAGTGGAATGGTCATTGATACTAATGGTCGTATAATTATAGAAAATCTCGGTCAGGCAAGTTTAATCAAACCATTTACAAGCTTATTAGCTGCTTCTGGTTTTTTTACAGAAGAAGATTATGAAGCATTAAATGCTGAAGAGTTTTATATAAACATCAATGATGGAAGTGGTTCTGTATCATCAGTTGTAAACAATACTATTTCATTTAGTGTATGGGTTGATGGAACAAAAATAGAGACTAAAAACTTTACGACTAAAACTATAGGTTCAAATGTATTCTTGGATAACCCATCTGCTTTTGAAAATTGGGCTGGCGAATTTGTCGGCGTGGGTAATGAACTGACTTTTAATTTGCCAGTAAAAACAATTCCGGGTAGTAATTCACAGAATGTGGTTGTGTCAGTAAATGATGGAACGGGTAATGTTGCTTCACATTCATATACTGTATCAAAGTATTTTGATCCTTGTGCTGAATTCGGTTGCGATCCACTTTAGTAAAACCTTGGCCTAAAGAGCTGCTTTAGGCTATTTTAATCTCTTAGGTCATTAGATTATGTTAAAGAATTTTATCATATTTTTTCATGTTGTTTTTTTTTCAGCATGCTCAAGCATCTCAATATACACCTTAGAAAAAGGGAGTGTTGGAAATGCAGTAATTAAAGAGCATGATAATGTAGAAATTCAATCCTATTTTAGTAATGGCGAACCCGCAATTTTAAATAGAAACTTTGAATTAAATTCAGGTGATTACGAAAAATTCCCTTTTATTACTGAAGATTTGTCGGGTTATATATATGTATCTAAAAAAACAATGTCATGCTTAGGTGATAATTTTGAATTTCTAAGTTATATCGAAAAGTCAACTTCAAAAATAAAAATATTTAGTAGGAAAGAAAGGATAAACGTTAGAATAGTATTTCTGTTAAGTGATAAATTTAATATATCAGAGAAGTACATAAACAATAGTGCATATTTATATTTTAAAGATGATTTATGTGAAATTAGCTATGAGGAATTAGAAACGAGGGTCTATGAAGTATTTCAAAAGACTTACCATGAGCTAACTCATGTGTTACAGCCTTTTGAGGAAGATCCTCTCATTAGTGAAATTCAAGCTTCTACAGTTTCACTTTGTTACGTATTAACTTCAGATGGGGTCTCAGCTTATGAGCTATCAAAGAACGCTGTAAGTGAAGATTTTAAAATACCTTTGATACCAAAGGGTGTTGATTTAAATTATCTTAGTGCTTTCTATTCAGACTATGGAAATTTAATTGCACAGAATAATTTCTATAAACTGTTCAGAGAGAGAGTTGTCATTATAAGTCATAATAAAGATAAGATTAATGAAATATGTAATAATTATTATTAATTTGCTGTTTTTTTGTAGTATACCCAAAAGCGAGGCATTGAATTTTGATGATGAATATGAACTTAAAGCTATTTACAAAACAGATGTTGAAAGCATAAAAAAACTATCCTTAAAAAGTCCTCTTTCAGCTATTACTTATAGTACTTTAAAAGGTGAAAGTAGTTCACTGTCGTTGTCAGATTGCAAATCGGAAAACTATATTTGGGAATTCTCCTGTGTACTTTCATTGGAGAGTAATTATTCAAATAGGCTTAAATATAATGATGGCTATAACATATTGAGAACTTACAGAGAGAAAATTGAAAATAAAGAAATAGATAATAAGTTGTTTGAAATGCTGGTAGATAGGGAAAGGTTGCTATATCTTTCTGGTAAGCAAGAGTATAAATCAAAAAAAACAATATATGTTGAAGATTTTAGTTTTGAGTTGCAAGTTGGTAAAGATTATTTAGAATTTACAACAGATACCGGTGCACAATTTAGCACCTTAAATAATAAGGAAGTAAGTAAGGTAGATGTATACTCGCTGTCATTTTCTGGAATTATTGAGAAAAGAGAGGTTTTTAACCTTGACACTAGATATGTAAAGAAAATGCTATTTTTAAAGGATGATAAATATAATTTACTTGGTTTGAATTTTTTAAAAAATTTCGAACTGATTGTTTTTAATGAAAGTAAAGGCTCATACTCCTTAGAACTCTTAGAAGACAGTACAAACTTTGAATCGCCCCGAGTTCATCGGAGACCAGTTTGTTTAAGTCAGGCCACTTTACCT
>NZ_JASDDE010000045.1:0-29462 GCF_030407565.1 Pseudoalteromonas sp. APC 3694 | reverse complement strand
TTACAAACCTCGCGCCGCGATTAAACCGCTCCTAGTTTGAACAAATTGTAATCCGAAAAGGTCAACAGACCCTAATATTCAAGACACTAATAACGTGCCTTTATACATTTGCATTTGGCAATGAAAAGCATATTCACCCACTTTAAGTGCCGGCAGCTCAACAGTGTTATTCTCACCCATAGCGAGCGTTTTACTGATATCGAGTGAAGGAAACACCACCGTTTCGGCGCATGGAGCGCTGTCTTGTCGATTAAACGTCAGCGTTACTTTTTTATCAGCAGCCACTTTAATATGGGCAGGATAATAAACGCCGTTATCAACCACTATCGTTATTTTGTTGTTATTACTCTGCACTTGCTTAGGTTTGTATAGCCAAAACCAGTATATAATAACCGCAATTAACAACGCGCCGAGTATATTGATCATCAACATAATGCTACTCCTATTTATAAAATTACGATTTACTGGGTTTAAAAAAGCGCAGGCGATTGGCGTTTGTGACCACAGTTAGTGATGACAACGCCATAGCAGCACCTGCAACAACCGGGTTGAGTAATATACCAAAGAATGGATATAACAGCCCCGCAGCAATTGGAATACCTGCCACATTGTAAATAAATGCACCAAATAAATTTTGCTTAATATTGACTATAGTGGCGCTACTAACCGCAATGGCATCGCCAAGACTCTGTAATGAACCGCGCATTAAGGTGATATCAGCGCTCTCAATCGCCACATCGGTGCCAGTGCCAATAGCAAACCCAACATCGGCTTGTGCCAGTGCAGGCGCATCGTTTATACCATCACCCGTCATACCGACTATTTCACCTTTAGCTTGGCGTTTAGTTACTTCACTGGCTTTGTCATCAGGCATTACTTGGGCAATAAAGTCCTTAATACCGACTTTGTTAGCGACGGCTCTGGCGGTAGCTTGGTTATCACCGGTCAGCATAACAACATGGATACCTTTTTTTTGTAGACGTTTAATGGCCTCTGCTGAATCGTCTTTTATCGGATCGGCCACCGCTATAATGGCTTGTAGTTGGGTATCAATTGCAAAATACATTGGCGTTTTAGCGGCGCTGGCTAATTGCTCAGCTTGCTCTTTTGCCTCTGCAATACTGATATTGTGTTGGCTCATAAGCGCTTCATTGCCAAACAATAAAGTTTGCCCATTTAATCTGCCTGTAACACCTTGCCCCGTCACAGCGTTAAAATCGCTGACTTTTTCAATCGTGATATCTTCATTTTCAGCATAACTTACAATAGCTTGCGCTAAAGGATGTTCAGAGCCGTTTTCAAGACTAGCGGCAAGCTTTAGCACGTGTACTTTATCGCTGTCATTAAAATTAATGATATCGGTAACGGTGGGTTTTCCTTCTGTGATCGTGCCAGTCTTATCTAAAATCATGGTGGTTATTTTAGAGGTGGTTTGCAGCGCTTCTCCATTACGAATAAGTATTCCCGATTCAGCGGCTTTACCTATCCCAACCATAATTGACATAGGGGTTGCTAAACCCAGCGCACACGGACAGGCAATGATAAGCACCGTGGTCACGGCCACTACCGCATAAGCAATGCTCGGCTCGGGGCCAAAATTAAGCCAAGCAAGGCCCGCGAGCACTGCAATAATCATTACCGTAGGAACAAATACGCCGGATATTACATCGGCTAAACGCCCTATGGAGGGTTTAGAATTTTGTGCTCGTTTAACCATATTAATAATACTGGCAAGTGTGGTTTCACTGCCAATATGGGTGGCTTTAAATAGTAACGTGCCACTTTTATTAATGCTGCCTGCAACAATGATATCGCCCTCAATTTTGTTCACTGGCATAGGCTCACCCGTGAGCATTGACTCATCCACTGAGCTGCGACCTTCAATGACTTCACCATCCACAGGGATTTTTTCACCGGGGCGTACACGCACAGTCTCGTTTTTTAGTACCTCACTAATAGCTATATCTTGCTCTTTGTTATCACGCACTACCCGAGCGGTTTTTGGCTGCAAACCGATTAAGCGTTTTATCGCCTCAGAAGTACGACCGCGGGCTTTTACTTCAAAGGCAAGGCCTAGGCTAATTAAACCGATGATCATCGCTGAGGCTTCAAAATAAACATGCCTAGCCACCTCGGGTAGCACGCTTGGCGCAATGACTACCACCATAGAATACAACCACGCGGTACCTGTGCCCAACGCAATCAGTGTATCCATATTGGCGGTGTGGTTTTTAAATGACTGCCATGCGCCGTTGTAAAACTGTTTACCCGCAATGGCCATAACCACTAAAGTGACTATACCAACAATAAACCAGCCAATGCGCTGCGCGTTGGTGGTGACACTCATATCAAAAATAAGCCCATACAACATAAGCGGAGCGCCAACGCCTAGCGCCAATACCATATTACGCATTAGCTTTTTATAGTGCGCGTTATCGGCTTTGGCTTTTTCATCTAGCGCGTCTTGCTCCGACTCACTATTCATTGGCTTAGCCTTGTAGCCTATATTTTCGACTGCTTCAATCAGCTCTGCTGATGACGCATTGCCTTCAACTTGCACACTGCGATCAGCAAAGTTCATTTCAACACGCTGCGCACCTGATACGCTTTTTAGCGCTTTTTCTATTTTTGCGACGCAGCTGCCGCAATTAGCACCTTCAATTATAAAATTTTGCACTGTGTCTTTATTGTTGCTCATTTTGCTTCCTCGGAACTAACTTGTTCGTTAAGGGGATCTACAAAGGTCTCAATTAAACTACATATATCGGCACTTACAGCACCATCGCTTGAGTTTTCCCACTGTTTTACCGCAGCTTGCATACGCGTTCTTAGTTTGAGTGTTTCTTGAAATAGCCGCTCTGTTTCTTCGAGCCGTTTAGTTATTAATTGTCGTGTCAGTGGGCATGGGCAATTCCCTTGCTCCGATTGAGCAACTATTTGCTGAATATCTTTAATAGAAAAACCGAGTTGCCGTGCACTAATAATAAACTTTAAACGTTGTTGATCGTCTTTGGTATACACCTGATAGCCATTGTTTTGACTACGAATGGGTTTAAGTAGCTTTATACGCGTGTAGTGCCGCACTGTATCTTGGGTCACTCCCATGATTTTAGCTAGCTGTTTAACATACATAATTCACTCCATCGGGTTTTAATAGTGACATAATAAACCTATGTGTAACACACAGGTCAACCGCTATTTTAAAACTCAGGGAATGCGTTATCGCCACATTAAATAAGTGATTACGTTTGCTTAAAGAAGAGGAAGAATACAGCAGTCACAAAATAGTGACTGCTAGAAAATGTAGACGTTATTTTGCTACGACTTAGGTTAACTATAGTTTAGTTTGCTTCACTACGCGATTGTTTAAGTGCTTCACCTAGCTGCCCAGCAATCGCTTGAATCTCTGGCATAGCGTCTTGCACTAATGCTTGTGACATTTGCATAGACTGTTGCATCACCTGTGGCATTTTTTTCAAAATAGCTTGCCCTGACTCTGTTTTATAAAAATCGAGCATATCGCTAATCTCTTGCTCACTAAATTGCTTATCATAAAGGTTAACCATCATAGGCTGCATTTTTTGCCAGCTCATTTTGGTTTTTAGCACCTTAGTCATATCAGCATAATATTTGTCAAATATTGGCTTTTCATTTGGCTTTACCCCCATTTGCACCGACATATTTTGCATCATGCCCTCAACTTGAGAATACATAGAGTCAACCATGGCGTCCATATCCATCACCTTTACCAGCTCATCAATTTTTTGTTGCTTAGTAGTTTGCGCTGCATATAGGCTAGTTGAAAAAATAAGTAGTGATAAAAGTAATACCTTACCCATATTAATATCCTTTTTGTATTTGAATTTACGCCATACTCACATGTTCAATAAGTGTTGTAAATGGGAACAACCAAAAAAAAAAGCCGGATAACTACCATTATTTGGCTTTTTGTCGTTTGTTAGGGTTAATCTTTTTCGATATTATCGAGTCCTTTCGTTCCATCTTTGGCTTTTAACTTATGATGAATAGCGGTTTTAATTAGCATATAACCACTAATGGGCGCCGTGATTAATAAAAATATAGTGATTAATATTTCTTTTACGCTTAAGCCACTAGCTGAATTGGCAAAAAATACCATCGCAGCCGTGAGTATACTTGCCATCCCTAAAGTGGTTGCTTTAGTTGGCCCATGTAAACGCATAAAAAAGTCCGGCAGTTTCATTAAGCCAATAGAGCCAATTAAAATAAAGAGCCCACCTAACAAAAGCAATATTGATACGATCCATTCACTTATCATTTTAATACCTTACTCAATTATATCGCCACGAAGTAAATACTTACATACTGCCACTGTACTTATAAAGCCTAACATTGCGATAAGCAAAGCAGCTTCAAAATATAAACCTGTTCCCATACTGATGCTATATAAAATAATCAATGCAATAACGTTAATATACATTGTATCGAGCGCCAAAATACGATCTGGTACTGATGGACCAATAATAAGTCGCCATAAATTTAGTAGTAATGACAATCCAACCATTGAAAAAACAATCAGTAATACTGTATCTAACATTGAAATATCTCCTTTAGGGGAGCTTCGTAGCGTGCTTTAATTTGTTTGATAAGTGCTTGCTCATCATCTAAATCCAACACGTGAATTAATAAATATCGCTGCGCTGGTTCATCATCTTCATTAAGTGACTTAATGAGAGGATAAACCTCAGCACTTACTGTACCCGGCGTTAAAGACACACAACTAGCTAAAATAGTAATTGGCATTTCATGCATTAAATCGATAGGCACTTTAACAAAACCTGGACGTAAATTTTTTGAAGGGCCCAGTATTAATAAGGCCACTTGTAAATTAGCCACAATAATATCGTAAAGCACAATAAGTAACTGCTTAAACGCCAAGCCAGGCTTTAATATGAGTGGTTGTGGATCTCTAAATGACATACTGAATAAAGGAATAAGCAGTGCTAACAATGCACCCAATATAATATGCCCTACAGACACACTGTTATTTAATAATAGCCATACTATAAATAAAAATAGACTACGAAACGGTGTGGGTAACCAACGAAAACGAGCTTCTAAGCGCATTACAGACCTCCCTTGAGTACCGCATTAATACCACCACTAATATCGTGAAGTTGTGTTGCTGTTTCAAGTGCATATTGCGTTGCCAAATCACCAAAAACAACCAACAGCACTGAGCTTGTGAGCAGGCCAACAAGTACGATAACTTGCAACGGATGTGCATTAGCAACATCAGCAGCCTCACCGCCTTTGTCTTTATGCTCCCAAAACAAACTCGTGCCTGCACGTGATATAGCAACAATTAACGCTAAGCTCATAATTAAGTAAACAGGCCAAAATACCAGTGCTTGCTCACTGTTTAAGGTGGTTTTTAAAATCCAAATTTTACCTACAAAACCTGAAAGTGGCGGCATACCTATGACGGTTAGTCCAGCGATAATAAAACACGCTCCCAACAAGAATGGTTGTTTAACTGCGCGTCCGCCAACTAATCTGTCGCCGGCTTTACCTCGCTGAGTTGCAATTAAATCAGCCAGTAAAAATAGTGCTGCAGTCACTAACGTTGAGTGCACCAAATAATACAATAGTGCAGCTGTGGCGTTTATATTTTGAAGTGCAACCAGTGCTACTAAAGTACCCACAGAAACCAGTACTAAGTTTGCGGTAAGCTTACGTAAATCTTGTGCTGCCAACACTCCGATTGCCCCAATCACTATAGTAGCAATGGCCAACGCCCATAGCCAAGACTGCGCCATATGCTCAAGTTCACCGGCTTGCTCACCAAATACCACTGTATATACGCGTAAAGTGGCGTAAACACCGACTTTGGTCATAATCGCGAACAATGCAGCAACCACAGGTGTCGCACTTGAATAGGCATTTGGGAGCCATAAATGCAGTGGTAATAGTGCACTTTTAAGGGCAAATACCACAAGCAATAGCAACCCGCCAGCTTTAGCTAAATAAACATCATCACCGGTTAACTGCGGTACTTTATTAGCCATATCAGCAATGTTTAGGGTACCCAATACCCCATATAAAATACCTAAGCCGATTAAAAATACACTTGAGCCAACTAAGTTTAAAATAACGTAATGCAGTGCTGCACGTGTTTTTGGTTTACCGCCGCCGTGCATTAATAGCGCATAAGAAGCAATTAGTAACACTTCAAAAAAGACAAAGACGTTAAATAAATCGCCCGTTAAAAACGCACCATTTACCCCTAATATTAAAAAATGAACCAAGGGATGGAAAAAGCTGCCTTGCTCGTCATCGCCGGCACACCCATATAAAACCACACCAAGGCCTAAAAAAGCGGTTAAAGTAACCAGTAAAGTTGAGAGCATATCTGCTACCAGTACAATACCAAACGGCGCTGACCAGTTACCGATTGCATAAACAATAATCCCGTTATCTTTAACCTGAACCAGCAGTAATACTGTAATTACAAAGGTTAAAATAGCCATTAGGCTTGAAGTTAATCGCCGTGCAAATAAACTTTTGCCACACGGTGGCAGTAGCAGAATGATTGCCGCTAGCATAGGCATTAAAACAGGCAAAGATGCTAAATGCTGAATCATTTTCTCTCCTTGCGTTTACTTCTGGTTAGGGTGCCATCAACATGATCATTCCCTAAATCTGCTCGCCCTCGTATCGATAAAATAACCACAAACGCAGTCATGGCAAATCCTATCACAATAGCTGTTAATACTAAGGCTTGTGGCAGCGGATCGGCGTAATCAGCGCCAGTTCCAAGTACCACCGCTTTATTGATAGTTAAGCGCCCTGATGAGAATAAAAACAAATTAACCGCGTAAGAAATCATTGTCAGCCCCAATACCACTGGGAATGTGCGCGCTCTTAATAATAAGAACACACCACAGGTGACTAGCACGCCAACGCAAGATGCGTATAACAGTTCCATTAAATATTTACCTCTTCTTTCTCTGCGTTCGCTGTCATATTACCTAAGCTCGCAAGGATCATTAGCGTCGCGCCAACGACGGTTAAGTACACGCCCAAGTCAAATACAATGGCGCTAGCTAGCTCTGTTTTGCCAACAAACGGAATATCAAAGTAATCAAACCAAGTAGTTAAGAATGGTTTATCGAAGAACCAACTTCCGACACCCGTAAACATGGCAATAGCGATACCTGATGCAATAATTTTTCGATAGTTAACATCAAAACGTTCATTAATCCACGCAGTACCATGTGCCATATATTGTAAAATAAAGGCAATAGAGGTCACGAGGCCGGCAATAAATCCACCGCCCGGTAAGTTATGACCACGTAAGAAAATATAAGCAGACACTAATAGCGCTAATGGTAATAAGCTTTGAGAAATACAAGCCAATAAAATAGGATGGCGATCTTTAGACCATGGACGCCCTTCACTATCGCTCGCTGGCATATAAAGTGGAATTCTTGATAACAGTTTAAATATGCCCAGTGCGGCAATACCTAACACGGTGATTTCACCTAAGGTATCAAAGCCCCTAAAATCAACTAAAATAACGTTAACAACGTTAGTACCCCCACCGCCTGTTTTAGCATTAGCAACAAAGAATTCAGAAATTGAATTAAGAGGACGGGTCAGTAATGCATAACAAATACTAGCAATAATTACCCCCACCGTAGAGGAAATAACCACATCACGTAAAATACGCAACGAGCTTGACTCTCTTGGCGTACTTTGCGGTAAGAAAAACAGTGCCAACATTAATAATATGATGGTCGCAACTTCTACTGTAAGTTGCGTTAAGGCCAAGTCAGGCGCTGAAAAACGTGTAAACGCTACCGACACCATTAATCCCACAATCGACAGCATTAATAACGACACCATCCGAATTCGATGCCAAATAACGGTAGCAATAGCACCAATAATCAGTAGCCCTGCACCTATAGCATTTTGAATATCAACTGGGGTGTTAGGTACACTGCCCGCTAGCTGTTTCATTTCAAATAATGGCCAACCTGAGGCAAGTAATACAACACCTAACATAATAAATACATAGCGTTGTAATGAGCCATTTTCTGTTGATTGGATTTTGTTTTGACACCAATTAACCACAACCACTAAAAAACGCTCGAAGATTTTTTTAGCGTTAAAAGGAGGTAACGACGCTTGGAACTGAAATAAGTACTTACGATTGACGTAAATAAATAAACCACCAATGACCGCCATACCACTCATAAGTAGAGGTAAATTGAAACCGTGCCAAATAGTTAGCTTGTACTCAGGCATAGCTTGACCAAGTACAGCCAGCGACGCGGCTGATAAAATACCGTCAACGACAAAGTGTGGAAAAATACCCACTAAAATACACAGTACCACTAAGATCTCTATAGGCACACGCATATAACGCGGCGCCTCATGAGGGGTGCGTGGTAAGTCTATCGGCTCACCATTAAAGAACACGTCATGAATAAAGCGAGATGAGTATGCTACCGACAGCGCACCTGCAACGGTTGCCAGCACCGGGATTAGCCACGACATAGAGCCAAGTACTTGCTGATTCAGTGTTTCAGCAAAAAACATTTCTTTAGATAAGAAACCATTTAATAGCGGTACACCCGCCATAGCGGCAGCGGCCACCATCGCCAAGGTTGCCGTATAAGGTAAGTAGCGCCACATGCCATTGAGTTTGCGCATATCACGAGTCCCGGTTTCATGATCAATAATGCCGGTTGCCATAAATAACGACGCTTTAAACGTCGCGTGGTTAATAATATGAAAAATAGCGGCTACGGTTGCAAGTTGTGTGTCTAGGCCGAGTAATAGAGTAATTAGGCCTAAATGACTAATTGTTGAATAGGCTAACAAACCTTTTAAATCATGTTTGAATAACGCGATATAAGCGCCAAATAATAACGTGGTTAAACCGGTCAAACCGACTAATAAAAACCAAGTGTCAGTTCCCGCCAGTGCTGGATAAAAACGCGCAAGTAAAAAGATACCCGCTTTTACCATAGTGGCAGAGTGTAAATACGCACTTACCGGCGTAGGTGCTGCCATGGCGTGGGGTAACCAAAAATGAAACGGAAATTGTGCAGACTTGGTAAAGGCGCCTAGTAATACTAGCACCAGCGCTAATTCGTATAAATCATGTGATTGAATAATCGCTTTGCTAGCTAAAATAGTGTCTAGGTTGTAGCTTCCAACAATATCACCTAGCAGCATTAAGCCGCCCAGTAATGCTAAACCACCCGCACCGGTTACCGCCAGTGCCATACGCGCCCCCTTGCGCGCCTCTGATTTATGCCACCAGTAACTAATCAACAAGAACGAGCTAATACTGGTTAGCTCCCAAAATACCCATAACTGAATCACATTGTTTGACATAACAATGCCCAGCATGGCGGTCATAAATAACATTAAGTAACTAAATAGCTTTGGCAGTGAATCGTTTTGACTTAGGTAATAACGGGCATACAAAATAACCAGCAGCCCTATTCCTAAAATCATAAATAAAAACAGTAAACTCAAACCATCTAAGCGTAAGGAAATATCCAGCCCTAAAGCAGGTATCCACTGCGCGCTAAAACGAATGGTTTCTCCCGCGAGAACCGCAGGCGCATGATAAAGTGTAATTGCAAGCGCGGCTAAAGGCGCAATAGCCGTTAGGCTCGTTGCCTGATTTCGAGAAAGTTTGCCGGTGCATGCAGAAATAACACTGCCTAATAAGGATAACAGGGGTATCCAGAGCAAAGTCATAATGAAGGGCCTTTTTGAATCATAAAGTTTATCAATTCGCTACTTGTTATTATTAAATACCAAAGTGACTTGGGTATACGTTTTATATCTGTTTTTTAACAACATTAATACGTACAGTTATACTGATAAACACGGTTTTTGTCTATAGAAAGCGCTTCTAGCGGGGCAATAATCAAACAAAAAAGTCTATAAATTAATGAACTGGGATAAAACCGGCTCAGCTTTTAAGCAGTTTTAATAGGCTCATATAATCATTGGTTAAACAACCTAAAAGCACTCTATTTAATGATTAAAAGCGCGGGAATAAATCTGCATGTTGCTCTATATGAGTTTGCCACAAAGCCCGATATTGCTCTGAAAGTCCAACCTGTTGATATTGCATAATAGACCACTGTGCGCTTGGCTTATAAGCAACACCTCCTTGCTGACAGCTTTTGCTTTTGTGCCATCCTTTTGGCGCATCAGTGTTATGAGCAATAAACAAGTTAGGGGCAACCAACCCCTCAAGCTGACAAAGCCAAGCTTGTTTTTTTGCTGGTAAAGCATATTCATCTTCAAAACCATTAAAGTGCATTAATTCATGTAAAAATACTGCATAATTAGCCTGCGAGTTAATATGCATTAAGCCCTGATGCACATTGGCAGTACCTTGCTTGGGCATCATAATCGCAAAATCGAATCCTTTAGGAAGCCGCTGCTTAAGTGATGACTGTTGCCAATCGCACTGCGCAAGCGTTGCTTTAGTGCTGTTACAAGCAATTGCATTACCAACATATATAGGCTTTGAAAAACAAAAGGTATTGAGACTCGGCTCTGGGTTTTGAAAGTACGCGTTACGAAATTGATTGAGCCTGTATAAACCATCACGGTGATCGCTCAGCATTAGCACATTAAATGTGCATTGTTTTTGTATCTCAATTTGCTCGCTCGCTACCAAAAACCCTAATTTATTCATAAATGAGTGATTTAATGCATCGAAGGGAGCACGCTGTTGTAACTGTAAATGATAAAAGGCATCCCCTTTAGGTAACTTATTGTGAGCTTTTAATAACGCTAAATCTTGCCAGCGCTGTTGAGAAAGCAATGAAGCTGCGAGATGTTTTTGTTGTTTAATTGTTATCTCATCGAGGCTTGCTTGCCAAAAGAGCTTAGCGGTTTCAGTTTGATTATTGGCTAATAATGATAACCCATAGCCGTATTGTGCATGGGCTATTTTATTACGTGCTAAGGTTGCTAATGAGGTCGGGGGGAGTTGTAAAATATGCGATGCAAAGTAACCAGGGAATTGCCAATAACTATTAATCACATTGGCTTTGCCGTGCAATACTTGCCAAAAGCCAATGCTATTTTGTTTATTACTGGAGCCATTAATTAAGCTAGCGCACAGTAATAAAATACTTAATTTAAAAAAGTTAGCCCGCGCTTTCACTAGCCATCAACTCAAGCTCTAAACGTGCATATTTATATTCTATAAATTCATGAACGTTCGTTGCCAGCGCCAACTTAAAGTAATCTGTTGCAATTGAAAGGTCACCTGCGGCTTGGTGCTGTTTAGCTAAGTAAAAATAAGCTTCACATAAACGTTGAGCATATTCTTGTTGTGAACTTACACCATCGGCTATGCCTGAAAAAAATGCTTTTTCACTCAAATCACCCACATACAAAGCAATAAGCTGATACGCCCATTCATTTTCATCAAGGGCCGCCGCATTAGCTTTTAACGCAGCGATTGCCGCGGTTTTGTCTTGTGCTGCTTGAGCTAAATAAAGCCACAATACACGATAAGGGTCATTAGGAGAGCGCTGTAAAAACGTTTTAAAGTCATCTTTTGCAAGCGTCGCTCTATCGCCGTAGTACAAGGCAATACCACGATTTAAATACGCATATTCATGTTCTTGGTCTAACTCTATGGCTGAATCAAAATACTCGTATGCTTTTTCGTATTGCTGCATCAAGGTATGCTGAATACCCAAAAAGTTATACACTTCAGCCAAATCAGGCTTAAGTTTAACCGCTCGGTTAAAATCAATTCGCGATAAAGTGGTCATGCCTAAGCTATCAAACAGTACTCCACGGTCATAATAGAGCTTTGCTTGTTGTTCTGTACTTAAGTCTGCTCTATTTAATAGCTCTGAAAAACGTGCAATGGCAATTTCATTTCTAAAATCTGATGCAAGCGGTGCAGTAAATGGCACATTAATAATAGCAGCGGGTTTAGTAGTAGCCTGACAAGCGCTTAAAGACAAAATAGCAAAAGATGCCAAGGCTAAATGTTTAAGTCTCATTAAAATCCTTAATACCGAGGTAAGTAGCAAATAGATAAGACATAAGCTGTCTTGTAAGGTTCATTCTTGTTATATGTTACTTAACGTCTTGAACACAATAGGTTGCTAACATTAAAGCATAAAAAAAGGGGCTAAACAGCCCCTTTTTATACTATCCAGTAATTATCTGGATGAAAGATTAGCAATTACGCGTCTTTAGACTCGTCAGCTGCAGGTGCTGCTGATTCCATTGCTTCTTTAATACTTAGACGTACACGGCCTTGACGGTCTACTTCTAGTACTTTAACTTTAACTTCTTGACCTTCGCTAAGGTGATCAGCAACGTTGTTAACACGCTCAGAGCTGATTTGTGAGATATGCACTAGGCCATCTTTACCAGGAAGAATGTTTACAAACGCACCGAAATCAACGATACGTACCACTTTACCTTCGTAGATAGTACCTACTTCAAGCTCAGCAGTTAATTGCTCAATACGGCTAATTGCATTTGCTGCACTTTCACCGTCTGTAGCAGCAATCTTGATTGTGCCATCATCACCGATTTCAATCGTAGTACCTGTTTCTTCAGTAAGCTGACGGATAGTTGCGCCACCTTTACCGATAACTTCTGCGATTTTCTTCTGTGGGATTTGCATCGTGTAAATACGCGGTGCAAACATAGATAACTCTTCAGAAGGTGCAGAAATCGCTTCGTCCATTACGCCTAGAATGTGTAAACGAGCTGCTTTAGCTTGCTTAAGCGCGATTTGCATGATTTCTTGCGTGATACCTTCAATTTTGATATCCATTTGTAGAGCAGTGATACCGTTAGTTGTACCCGCTACTTTAAAGTCCATGTCACCTAAGTGATCTTCATCACCTAAGATATCTGAAAGTACTACAAAGTTTTCTTCTTCTTTAACTAGGCCCATCGCGATACCCGCAACAGAAGCTTTAATTGGAACACCTGCGTTCATAAGCGCTAGAGACGTACCACAAACCGATGCCATTGAAGATGAACCATTTGATTCAGTAATTTCAGATACAACACGAATTGAGTAAGGGAACTCAGTTAATGTTGGCATTACAGCTTGGATACCACGCTTAGCTAGGTTACCGTGGCCGATTTCACGACGCTTAGGAGAACCTACAAAACCTGTTTCACCTACACAGAATGGAGGGAAGTTGTAGTTAAGCATAAAGTGGTTTTTGTGCGTGCCAGTTAAATCATCGATTAACTGTGAGTCACGTTCTGTACCAAGTGTTGCTGTTACTAATGCTTGCGTTTCACCACGTGTAAAGATTGCAGAACCGTGAGTACGTGGAAGTACGCCCGTCATTACATCTAGTGCACGGATCATATCTGGTTCACGACCATCGATACGTTTTTCGCCAGCAGCGATACGGCCACGAACGATTTTCTTCTCAAGTGAACCGAATACTTTACCTACTTCTTGCTTATCAAGCGTTTCGCCTTCAGCAAGTTCGCTAGTAAGCGCTTCAACTACGGCATCTTTTGCTGCAGTTAATGCTTCTTTACGCGCTACTTTATCAGTAATACGGTAAGCTTCGCCTACTTTATCAGCAGCAAGTGTTGCTACTTTCTCTTCTAATGCAACGTTTTTCTCAGGTGCAGTCCAATCCCAAGTAGGCTTGCCTGCTTCTGCTTTAAATTCGTTGATTGCCTTGATGATAGACTGTGATTGCTCATGGCCGTATACAACCGCGCCTAGCATTACGTCTTCAGCAAGTACGTCTGCTTCTGATTCAACCATAAGTACGGCGTTATCAGTGCCAGCAACAACTAAATCAAGTTGGCTTTCTTCAAGCTCTTTTAGTGTTGGGTTAAGTACGTATTCACCGTTGATGTAACCAACACGTGATGCACCAATTGGACCGCTGAACGGGATACCAGAGATAGCAAGTGCTGCTGATGTACCAATCATCGCAACCATATCAGGTTGGATTTCAGGGTTTACAGAAACAACAGTCGCGATAACTTGTACTTCGTTTACGAAACCATTTGGAAAAAGTGGACGAATTGGACGATCAATAAGACGTGCAATTAGCGTTTCGCCATCGTTAGGACGACCTTCACGCTTAAGGAAACCACCTGGGATACGACCTGCAGCGTACATACGCTCTTGGTAGTTAACTGTTAGTGGGAAAAAGTCTTGGCCTGGTTGAGCTTCACGCTTACCAACAACCGTTACGAGTACTGACGTGTCGCCAATGCTTGCTAGTACTGCGCCGTCTGCTTGACGAGCGATAGCACCTGTTTCTAGCGTCACTGTGTGTTGACCTAGTTGAAATTCTTTTATAATTGCTTGCACTTAAAATATTCCTTAAATGTATTTTTAGTATTAATTAAGTTTTCATCAAAGTACCAATTACAGTACATAATTGTATTCAGTTGGAAATCAATTAAGTACTACAATTGGCAATGATGTAAATAACCGTAGATAAACCTTTTTATCTACGCGCCATAGTATATAACAAAGTCAGGTAAAATTGCGAGCTTAGTACCGAGATAAAATAGTGCTTGCAGCAATGTCAAAAACATTCGCTTTGTGAAAGATAATAGTATGGCTTTTATTCGATATTTCAAGGGGTTTACTGAGAAGTACTGGGGAAAGCGAGAAAATTCAGACACAAAAAAAGGAGCTAAAAAGCTCCCTTTTTGATAATCAAGTTCTTAGCGACGTAGGCCAAGCTCTTTGATTAACGCAGTGTAACGCGAGATATCTTTACCTTTAAGGTAATCAAGCAGTTTACGGCGAGTGCTTACTTTACGAAGCAGACCACGACGTGAGTGGAAGTCATGCTTGTGATCAGCAAAGTGACCTTGAAGCTTGTTGATATCAAAAGTAAGTAATGCTACTTGTACTTCAGGTGAACCAGTGTCGCCTTCAGCGCGTGCGAATTTAGCAATGATATCGATTTTTTCTTGATTGCTTAGTGACATAATAACTCCAAAAGTTAAATTTAATAGGTGCTTTAGCCGATCACTAATTCAGCCAAAACGATTAAGCGGGCGTATTCTACCAATTATCAGCATAACTACAAGTTAAACTTTACTCTGGTTGCTGATTAGACAAGCCACGTTTTGATTTTAGATGGCCATCAGGATTACGTTCACCAGTACCAATAAAAATTCCGTCAGCCAGAACTTTTATTGCACCTTCAGGTAATTCTTTACCTAGCACCACAGCTTGACCATGGCTAAATGCTATTCCCTGCTCTTTAGTAATTTCCACAACAGGTAAATCAACTAACGCGGTATCCATTGGCAATAATAGTTCGTCAAGGTAAGTAGAAGGCGCAACGTCTTGTTCTTTCGCTTGATTTAATAACGTTTCTAACTGCTCAAGTGTGACCATTTTATCTGCTGGGTAATACCCTACAGCACTACGATGCAGCATAATCACATGCGCGCCGCAGCCAAGGTTTTCACCTAAGTCATCAACAATAGTACGAATATACGTGCCTTTAGATACATGGGCAGTCATTTGGATTTCGTTGTTTTGCTCATCAAACTCATCAAGCGTTAAGCTAAATACGTTAATTTTTCGACACTTACGAGGGACTTCTATGCCTTCGCGCGCGTATTTATATAAAGGCTTGCCTTCATATTTAAGCGCTGAGTACATTGATGGGTATTGATCTGACTCACCTAAAAATTTAGCAATTTCCTGTGTAAGCAGTTCAGCAGTAACATTAACATCACGCGTTTCGACCACTTCACCATCAGAGTCTGACGTGGTAGTACGCTCACCCAGTTTTGCTCGCACAACATAGGTTTTATCTGTATCGAGTAAAAACTGGGTAAACTTAGTGGCTTCACCAAAACAAATAGGCAGCATACCGGTCGCAAGCGGATCGAGCGCACCAGTGTGCCCTGCTTTTTGAGCAAAATAAATACCTTTCGCTTGCTGCAGTGCTTTGTTTGATGAAATACCTTCTGGTTTGTTTAACAACAAAATACCATCAACTGGACGGCCTTTACTGCGTCTTGCCATCAGTCTTTAGTGCCTTCTTCGCTATCTGTTTCATCATCAACATGCTTAGCATTATCTTCACGAATGATAGAGTCCACTAAGTTAGAGATTCGCATCCCTTCCATTAATGAATTATCAACCACAAATTTGAGCTCAGGCATGATACGCGCACGAATACGTTTACCTAGCAACGAGCGGATATAACCGGTTGCTTCGTTAAGTACTTTGGCACTTTGTTTGGCTGCATTTTCATCTTCAGTGTTAAACACGGTGATAAAAACTTTGGCATAAGATAAATCGCGCGATACTTCTACCGCAGACACTGTCACCATGCCCAAGCGTGGATCTTTAATTTCGCGTTGTAAAATCACCGCAATTTCTTTTTGAATTTGCTGAGCAACACGATCAGTGCGAGAAAATTCTCTCATTTCACTTTCCTAAAATTATAACTTATTGAAAAATAATAATAAGCTAACTAAATAATGGATACACAAATGGGGGCTGAGCCCCCATTTAAAATCTTAGCATAGATTATGTTGGGCTATCGAGGTACAACCTTGAATGTCCAACACCACCTAATAACAATTAAAGAGTACGTTGTACTTCAACTGTTTCAAATACTTCGATTTGGTCACCAACGCGAACATCATTGTAGTTCTTAACGCCGATACCACATTCCATGCCGTTACGAACATCAGCAACGTCATCTTTAAAGCGACGTAATGACTCAAGCTCGCCTTCGTAAATAACCACGTTATCACGAAGTACACGAATTGGTGCGCTACGCTTGATAGTACCTTCAGTAACCATACAACCGGCAATTGCACCAATTTTTGGAGACTTAAATACGTCACGTACTTCAGCAAGACCAATGATCTCTTGTTTAAACTCAGGAGCAAGCATACCAGACATGGCTTGCTTAACTTCTTCGATTAGCGCGTAGATTACGCTGTAGTAACGAAGATCTAGGTTTTCAGAGTCAATCACTTTACGCGCTGATGCATCAGCACGAACGTTAAAGCCAACCACAATCGCGTTAGACGCTGCCGCAAGAGTTGCATCAGTTTCAGTGATACCACCAACACCAGAACCAACAATCTTCACTTTTACTTCATCAGTAGAAAGCTTAGTTAGTGAGTCTGAAATTGCTTCGATTGAACCTTGAACGTCTGCTTTAAGTACCACGTTAACTTCAGATACGTCGCCTTCAGTCATGTTCGTAAACATGTTTTCAAGCTTCGCTTTTTGTTGACGCGCTAGTTTAACATCGCGGAATTTACCTTGACGGTAAAGTGCAACTTCACGTGCTTTACGCTCATCTTTAACTACAGTTGCTTCATCACCGGCAGCTGGAATACCAGACAGACCTAAAATCTCAACTGGAATAGAAGGACCGGCAGACTTAATGTCTTTACCGTTTTCATCGCGCATTGCACGAACACGGCCGTATTCAAGACCACATAATACAATGTCACCTTGATTAAGCGTACCTGACTGAACAAGGATAGACGCAACAGGACCACGGCCTTTATCTAGACGTGATTCAATAACAACACCTGCAGCCATACCTTCGGTCGGCGCATTTAACTCTAAAAGCTCAGATTGCATTAATACAGCTTCTAGCAGGTCATCAATACCTAAACCAGTTTTTGCTGAGATGTGCACGTACTGTGTATCGCCGCCCCACTCTTCTGGGATAACGTCTAGCTGAGCTAGTTCGTTTTTAACACGATCTGGATCTGCGCCTTCTTTATCCATTTTGTTAACAGCAATAATTAAAGGAACGCCAGCTGCGCGAGCATGCTGTACCGCTTCTTTAGTTTGTGGCATTACGCCATCATCAGCTGCAACTACTAGGATCACGATATCAGTCGCTTTTGCACCACGAGCACGCATTGATGTAAATGCGGCGTGACCCGGAGTATCTAAGAAAGTGATCATGTTGCCGTTAGTTTCAACGTGGTATGCACCAATGTGCTGTGTAATACCACCGGCTTCGCCTGATGCAACTTTAGCTGAACGAATGTAATCAAGCGTCGATGTTTTACCGTGGTCAACGTGACCCATAACAGTTACTACTGGCGCACGTGGCTCTGACTTACCATCTTCATGGCGGTCATTAAGTACTGTTTGCTCTAATTCGTTTTCTTTAACGATGATAACTTTATGGCCCATTTCTTCTGCTACAAGTTGCGCAGTTTCTTGGTCAATAACTTGGTTAATAGTAACCATGTCACCCATTTTCATCATAGTTTTTACAACTTCAGCACCTTTAACCGCCATGCGTGATGCAAGCTCAGCAACTGTAATTGTTTCACTAATACGCACTTCGTTTTTAACATCAGCCGTTGGTTTTTGGAAACCGTGCTGTAATGACGCTGGCGCTTTTAGCTTACCTTTTTTACCTTTAGACGCTGCAAATTTATCTTTTGCTGGCGCTTTTTTCTTTTTCTTCGCACGGCGAGAGCCTTGCTCTTCGCGAGCATCAGCTACATCTTCTGCTTCACGTGCGTATGTTGAAGTCGTAAGGTGGTGATCCGCGGTTTCTTCGCGTTTCTTACGTTCTTCTTCTTCTTTCTTCCAGCGTGCTGAGTTCTCTTCAGCTAGCTTTCTTGCCTCTTCTGCTTGACGTTTCGCTTCTTCTTCAGCTTTCTTCAATGCGGCCTCTTCTGCTTCTTTTTGCAGACGCTCAGCTTCGATGCGATCTTTCTCAGACTTAGCACTTTGCTCAGGGGTCATCTGCTGTTGTTTCGCTTTACGCTCAGCATCTGCTTTGCGTTTAGCTTCTTCTTTGGCTTTACGATCAGCGTCTTCTTTTGCTTTACGTTCTGCCTCTTGTTTTGCCTTTAATTCAGCAGCGGCTTGTTCAGCTTTTTGCTGCTCTTCAAGACGTGCTTTTTCTTCAGCGGCTAGACGTTGCTGTTCTTGCTCTTGCTCAACGGCACTTTTTTTCACATAAGTGCGTGTTTTACGAACTTCAACTTGCACAGCTTTTGCTTTACCCGTAGAGCCCGTCACACTTAATGTGCTTTTGCTCTTACGTTGCAATGTCATGCGAGCAGGGCCTTCAGAGCCCGTGCCACCATGTTGCTTGCTTAGGTGATCAAGTAACGTCGCTTTTTCAGCTTCAGTTACATTATCGCCTGCTTGTTTAGTAATACCGGCTTGTGAAAACTGCTGTAGTAATTTATCAACAGTTGTACCTATATCACCGGCTAGTTTTTCAACATTTACTTCTGCCATAGTCTCTAATACCTCCGATAATAAATTACTCGTCTGCAAACCAACAAATATTACGTGCAGCCATAATTAGCTCGCCCGCTTTCTCTGAAGATAGCTCTGTAATATCTACAAGCTCATCAATGCCTTGCTCAGCTAAGTCTTCAAGTGTTACTACACCCTTACTTGCCATAACAAATGCTAAATGACGCTCTAAGCCTTCTAGCGCAAGTAAGTCTTCAGCAGGCTCAGCGCCTTCTAAGCTTTCTTCCGTTTTAAGCGCTTTCGTTGTTAATGCATCTTTTGCACGTGAACGTAATACGTCCACTGTTTCTTCATCTAAGCCGTCGATTTCTAAAAACTCTGAAGCCGGAACATAAGCAACTTCTTCAAGTGTTGAGAAACCTTCGTTGATAAGTAATGATGCAAATTCGTCATCAATATCTAAGTTTTCAGTAAATAAGTTAATTAACTTATCTGACTCAGCTTCGTTCTTAGCGCGCATTTCATCAACGGTCATTACGTTTAATTCCCAGCCAGTTAATTGGCTTGCTAAACGTACGTTTTGACCATTACGACCAATAGCTTGTGCTAAGTTATCAGCTTCAACAGCAATATCCATTGAGTGTGTATCTTCATCCATTACGATTGAAGCCACTTCTGCTGGTGCCATTGCGTTAATAACAAACTGTGCAGGGTTGTCATCGTAAAGTACGATATCAACACGCTCACCGCCAAGTTCTGACGATACCGCTTGAACACGTGCGCCACGCATACCAACACACGCACCAACAGGGTCAATACGCTTATCGTTAGATTTAACCGCGATTTTAGCGCGTGAACCTGGATCACGTGCTGCAGCGCGTAATTCAATCATTTCTTCGCCAATTTCTGGCACCTCAATGCGGAATAATTCCATCAGCATTTCTGGTTTAGAACGGGTTACAAATAATTGTGCACCGCGTGCTTCAGGCTTCACTTCATATAAAAGACCGCGGATACGATCACCCGGGCGGAAGTTTTCACGTGGCAGCATGTCGTCACGATAAATAACCGCTTCTGCGTTGTTACCTAAATCAAGTACGATTGCATCACGGGTTGCTTTTTTAACAACACCTGTTACCAGCTCGCCTTCTTGATCTTTATATGCTTCAACGACTAAGGCGCGCTCTGCTTCACGTACTTTTTGTACGATCACTTGCTTAGCCATCTGTGTTGTTATGCGGTCAAATTTAATTGATTCAATCTGCTCTTCTACGTAGTCGCCCATTTTCAAGTCAGGTTCTTCAACTTGAGCAGCTTCTAACGTGATTTCGCTGTATGGATTCTCTAAAGAACCATCTTCTAAAACTTCAGCTATTTGCCAGCGACGGAAGGTATCGTAATCGCCGGTTTTACGGTCAATTGCAACACGTACATCAATTTCACCATCATGCTTTTTCTTTGTCGCTGTCGCTAATGCGAACTCTAGAGCTTCAAAAATCTTTTCTTTTGGAACCGCTTTCTCATTGGAAACGGCTTCAGCAACCAATAATATTTCTTTTGCCATGGGTAATGCCTCGCTTGCCCTATTCCTTCGCACTCGAATTAAAACTTTGCGATTATGTTCGCACGTTCAATGTTACTAAGCATGATTAAATGCTCCGCACCATCGCTAGATAGTGTGATCATATCGCTGCTAACTGCTATTAAGTCGCCTTTAAAATTACGGCGACCATCTTGTGGAAGCTTTGTACGCACGCGTACTTCCTCTCCTTGCGCCTGCTCGTAGTGATCTTGTTTGAATAATGGACGATCAACACCAGGAGACGACACTTCCAAATCGTATTCGTTTGTAATTGGGTCTTCGACGTCTAAAATCGCACTAATTTGACGACTTGCATCGGCGCAGTTGTCAACTGAAATCCCATCCTCATGAGCAATGTATACTCTTAAGGTAGAATGGCGACCCGCTTGTACAAACTCAAGCCCATGTAATTCAAAGCCTAACATTTCTACCGCAGGCGTTAACATGGTTACTAAATCTTGTTCAAGTTTTGTCACGAAAATCCTCCATACAAACAAAAAAAGGGCTTATAGCCCTAAAATACTGAGTTTAAATTTTGATTTAATCGATAAACATTAAATCAAACGGTGCAGATACAACAACGCCCCGAACCAAGCGGGGCGTCACACCAAAAAACGCAAAACTGTGTGGCCTAGGGCCAAGCTTGGTTGCGAGTCAGTACCCTGACCAAATTAAACTTCATTAGCTTAAACGCAAAACGCGCATTACTTAGAATGCGCGATATAAAGTAGTAAGCATAAACCTACTATTAAGATTGGTTGCGGGAGCCGGATTTGAACCAACGACCTTCGGGTTATGAGCCCGACGAGCTACCAGACTGCTCCATCCCGCGCCAATAGATAAAAAGTTAATAACTTAATATCGCTGTTAGTAAATTTTATAACCTACTAAACAATGGCCACTATTATAAAGATGTACACCTAAATTAGCAACCACAATAAGTAATAAGTTGATAAAAAAAGCAATGCGGTTTATTGCTTTGCTCTATGATTAAAACGATATGTAGAAATCGATCGCTTTTTAAAATACAGCGTATAAAAATAATTTTGGCTCATTATGAAAAAATACAAAACCTTAAAACTAATTTTAGGTGACCAGCTAAACCCCGCTCATTCTTGGTTTAAAGATAAATCCGATGACACCGTATTTGTTATTGCCGAGCTCATGCAAGAAGCGCAGTACGTAAAGCATCACGTGCAAAAAATATCAGCCTTTTTTAAAGCCATGGAAAACTTCGCTAACGCCTTAAAAGATGCCGGCTTTAACGTGTTGCATTTAACGCTAGTTGACACCAAAGACGATGATGACTTACCCGCTCTTTTAACGCGTTTAGCCAAGCAGCATGAATGTACCTCTATTGAATATCAATACCCAGATGAGTACCGTTTAAAAACACAACTGCACGACTTTGCCACTAACAGCGAATTAGCTGTGACTGCCTGTGACAGCGAGCATTTTTTATTAGCATTTAACGATATAGACAAACGCTTTAAAAAAGATAAACACGTCACTATGGAGCATTTTTATCGGGCAATGCGAAAGCAGTTTGATATTTTAATGGACGATGACAAACCTCATGGCGGTCAATGGAATTTTGATGCGAATAACCGTAATAAGTTTTCAAAAAGCGATTTAGCCGATATCCCCAAACCCAAATTATTTAAAAATGATGTTAGCACCATCATTGAGCGTTTAGATAAACATAAAATAAAATACTTTGGGCAAATAGAAACCCAATTAAGCTGGCCAACAACCCGTAAACAAGCAATAAGCGCACTTGATCACTTTTGTGCACATTTACTCCCCCGCTTTGGTCAATTTCAAGATGCGATGACAGATCAATGCCCTGATAAAGATACCTTTTATCACAGCCGGTTATCATTTGCGTTAAATGCCAAAATTTTACACCCTCGCTATGTTATCGACCGTGTGGTCAAAGAATACCAACAACGCCAAGATGAAATATCTATTTCTCAGGTTGAAGGCTTTATTCGTCAAGTACTGGGTTGGCGCGAATATGTGCGTGGCGTGTATTGGAAAAACATGCCCGATTACGCTAACAAAAACCAGCTTAATGCAACCCGTGCACTGCCACGATATTTTTGGAATGGTAAAACAAAAATGAACTGCTTAAGCCACTCATTAACACAAAGCTTAGACAGCGCGTATGCCCATCATATTCAACGTTTAATGGTAATAGGTAATTTTTGTTTACTAACCGCTATTAACCCTGATGAAGTGGATGAATGGTATTTGGGTGTTTATATCGATGCTATTGAATGGGTAGAAATGCCTAACGCACGAGGGATGAGCCAATTTGCTGACGATGGCATCATTGCTACCAAGCCTTATGCGGCTAGCGGCAACTATATAAATAAAATGAGCGACTACTGTAAAAGCTGCCAATATAAGGTGAAAGAAAAAGTAGGAAAAGACGCTTGCCCGTTAAATAGCCTCTATTGGCAATTTATGCAAACACACCGAGAGCGGCTTGAAAAAAATCCACGGATAGGCATGGTTTATCGCAATTGGGATAAACAAGATGAATCATTGCGCCAAGAAACCTTAGAGCAAGCTAACAACTATTTAAATAATATTGAAAAGCTTTAAATATAAATGCCGTCAATTGACGGCAGCATTCTTGATAGTTAACATTAAAGTACCAAAATAGGTAATATTGTTAATTGAATGTTTAATTTATTTGTCATGTCAGTGTAATGAGCTTATTTTTTAATAGCACCTCTTACTCCAGACTATGATGAGAATAAAATGAAAAAACAATTAATGGCAGCGACACTTTTATTGCTCGGTACAAGCCAAGCTCAAGCTTTTAGTCAAGAAACTCACAAACGTATTGTTCTAGATGCCGTAAATTATATGCAGCAACACCCAGCCAGCACCGAATATGCTGCCCTACGTCAGTACGCTGCACAAAACAATCTGACAATCTCTGAATCAGCCGAGCTGCTGGGACAAGCTGCTTATGACGTAGATGACTTTGAAGACACCTTTTTATGTGGTGCTATTACAGGTTCATGTGTTCAAGCGCCAGTATGAGGAGCAGCGCAAAGTATAGTTAAATATACAAGCTATTGGCATTTTCAAAATCATACCCAAGGTGCAGACCAACATGGAAACGATTTTGGTGGTTATAATTATGAGAAGCTCACCGTTTGGGGCACTATTGATAATCTTGCATCTGCTTGGCTTAAAGGTGACTACTTTGATGATGGTAAAGGGGGGGAAACAGGTTGGTTCAATGCCGACTCTTCAAAATATAACAGTTATTGTGTAACAGAATCTCACTACAGAATCGATAGCAACTCAACCTATCGATAATTTAGGCCAATATTGGTATCAAAGTTACTTACAAAGCGGCAATCCGCAAGTATTAGGGTTTGTGTTCCATACTACTGATTTATTACAACCTCACCACACATGGACCACATCAGACCTTAACCACTCTAGCTGGGAAAGTTGGGTAAACGATTACTATGATCAAGAGCAGCTCAACGATTTATCACTCGTTACTCAAGCAATGCAAACGTTCTCGCCTTTAGATAAAAATAGCCAAGATGTTCGCCCATTATTAACTCAAGGCGGTTCATTTTTCTTATGCACAAGGTGGGATTGTACTCAACTCAGAAGATCATTTTGATCGCCTTTAGATAAAAATAGCCAAGATGTTCGCCCATTATTAACTCAAGGCGGTTCATTTTCTTATTCACAAGGTGGGATTGTACTCAACTCAGAAGATCATTTTGATCGCCTTAATATAGCTAAGCAAGTAGTGCCCCATGCAATAGCAATGGTGGTGCACTTATTAAACCACGCCATGGTTGCTCGCTAATGAAAAAAATGGCTATTTTAGTGATTACATTACTAGGGGCTTTTTACCACTCCCTAGTAATGGCCCCATTTACACAATACAGTAGTGATGAAGTTAACTTTATGCATCGTGCTTATTTAAAGCACAAACCTGAAATTACAATCAATGAAGTTAGAACTCGTCTGTATGAGAATCAGTTTTTGTTACAACAAGCAGCGCTAAAAACACCTGCAATAATAAAACGACAATCTGCCGTTGGTTTTAGCACTCAATACCATGTTGAACGTTACTTAAAAAATCTGTTCGATTCGCAATTAGCTATAAAGGCACAGTCAAGTCAGGTAAAGCTTGACACTTATGATAGCCAATGGCTTGAACACACATTAGGGCCGTACCCTAAAAATGGTCAATATGTGCAAAGCTTGATTAAAAAAATGCAGCAGATCGATTTAACCCCTATTTTGTATAACTCTATTAATTTATATGAATTTATCGATGCACTATCAATGCAGGTACGCTTTAAACTCCACAAAGGAGATAGTGAACTATTCAAAAGTGAATTAATAAAAAAACGGCAATTCAATATAGCGTTTTCAAAAGCCAAACCGATTTTGGCAAAACAGAATATTGATATTGAACATCTGTATGAAATAGCTAAAGGAGATATTTTGCGCCCCTCCATTCAAAGCTGGCTAGGTATAAATACAATGATGCATATGCAGAGCCCTGTTCTTGAAAAGCTAGAGAAACAAGTAACAAAAGCGAAATTAAAGCATTTTATCAAGCCAATAAATCGCAGTTTAAATTTTTAAGCCACTTAAAAGCCCATGGAGCTCAATTTGCTCATCGAGCCAATGCTGTAGGTTTTCGCACCTTGGCCGTTAACAAGACGCTAAAACAAGCATTAGTAATATCAGGAAAACAAGATATATATGCTCAATACAACAGTGAATGAAACCGTTCGATACCAAGCAACAAAGGCCATCGCAAAACAAAAAGCGGTACAACAGTATGAGGATACTTGGCTCAAGTGGCAAAATAAGACAGGAGTAATTTTATGAGCAAAAAAGTTTTCGTTTCTGTTGTTGTAGCTTGTGTTGGTATGTACGCACTTTTTACTCAATATACTAGTAAACCAACGATAAAGAATATTGATTCCCTTAACAAAGCTAAAAGTGTTAAGCAAATAACGTCACTTGAGCTGACTACTGCTGACATGACCCAAGAGCTAAAAAGCACGCAATTAAACACGGTTACAACTAACAAAACTAGCCCTCAGCCTTTGCCACCAATAACCTCTGTGGCCTATTTACCCAACATAGTAAAAAATACTCAGCCAGTTGCTCAGTACAGCGGTGATTTAAATAATCACCAGGCATATCAAGATTTCCACCTTGAACAGCAAAGACAGCTCGAACAACGTTTTGTTATTGCTGCACAAGCCAAAATATTAAAACTTGAAGACTTACTGGCTAAAGGCCGACAAAAAAAGCTTTCACAAGAACAACTGCAAGTTGCGATAGATAAAATTAACGCTTTAAAACAAATGCAAATAGATTTAAAAGACTAACAACGCAAAAAGCCGCCAAATGGCGGCTTTTCATAGGGAAAATACGTGTGCTATCTAAGCTATTTACTTTCTAGCATATTGCCTGAGCCAATTTCAATTTTTCGCGGCTTCAGCGCTTCTGGGATCTCACGTTCAAGGTCGATGCTTAGTAAGCCGTTAGCTAGGTCTGCACCAAGTACTTTAACGTGGTCGCCTAACTGGAACTTACGCTCAAAGTTACGCTCGGCAATCCCTTGATGAATAAATTTACGCTCATCATTTTGCTCTTTACCTGCTTTAGTGCCTGATACAACCAAAGTGTTGTTTTCAGATTGCAAGGTTAACTCGTCTTCACTAAATCCAGCGACTGCCATAGTGATACGGTACTTGTCTTTATCAAGCGCTTCGATGTTATAAGGAGGAAAACTTGGCTGCTTATCAGTTCGTGCAGCGGCATCCATTAATGATGCTAAATGATCGAAACCAATGAATGAACGGTATAGGGGTGATAAATCTACTGTACGCATAATAATATCCTCATATTTAAGCGATATATTGCTGCCACTTTTCGTTTGAACAAGTAACGGCAAAATTTAATTAATAATATAACTTTCAAATAGTTCTGTTTAAATGAAGACCCATCAGGCGTCCTCAAATAACTATTTATGGGCGGACAATTTTATTTCAAGATTTTTTTATAAAATATTTTTTATTTTTTTACAGGCCCTAAAAAAGCGAACACAATAATCGTTTTTTTGCACTGTAATAAATAATGAAATTAGTTACACTAGGGTCAACTAATTTGAGGAGAGCGTTATGTTAACAGTAATTTTTGGCCGTGAAGGCTGCCCTTTTTGTGTTCGCGCTAAAGATGTTGCAGAGCAACTTGCTAATGACCGCGATGATTTTAAATACCGCTACATCGACATCATTAAAGAAGGTATCAGTAAAGAAGATTTAGAAAAGTCTGCAGGCAAGCCATGTCCGACTGTGCCACAAATTTTTGTAGACCAAACTCATATTGGTGGATTCACTGAATTTGAAGCTTATGCTAAAGAAAACCTAGGCCTTTACCAGTAAATTTGTAGGTATATTGTTAACCAGCTTAATTAACGCACAACTTGAGCTGGTTAAATTTCGACCAACATCAACCACATATAAATTAGTTGTAATTTATACAAGCATTTGCCTCGTATTTCCTATACAATGCGCGCCTCTTTAAATTCGTTGAGGCGTATTAATGTCAGAACCAGTCACGTTTGAATCTCTAAATCTTTCTCCTGCAATTTTAAAGGCAGTTGAAGAGTTGGGTTACAAGACACCATCTGAAATCCAAGCTCAATGTATACCGTTATTGCTAGAAAGAAAGGACGTACTGGGACTAGCACAAACGGGTACAGGTAAAACAGCAGCATTTGCACTGCCATTACTAAATAATATTGACCCGTCTGTGAAACAGCCACAGATCCTTGTACTCACACCAACCCGTGAGCTTGCGATCCAAGTAGCTGAGGCATTTGAACAATATGCAAAACACACTCGTGGTGTTGAAGTACTGGCACTATATGGTGGCCAGAGCTATAGCATCCAGTTGAGCGCACTTCGTCGTGGCGCACAGATTATTGTTGCTACACCGGGTCGTTTAATCGATCACATAAACCGTGGCACTATCAAGTTTGATGCTTTACAAGCACTTGTACTTGATGAAGCCGATGAAATGCTACGTATGGGCTTTATCGATGATGTTGAAAACATCATGGAAAAAACGCCGCGTGAAAAGCAAACATGTCTTTTCTCTGCGACTATGCCTAAGCAAATTCAAAACATCAGCAGCAAATATATGAACAATCCTGAACAGGTTCATATTTCTGCACGCAACTCAACTGTATCGTCAGTAGAGCAAGTGTTTTGGAATGCACACGTACATAAAAACAAAGCCATTGTTCGTTTCTTAGAAGCTGAACAATATGAAGGTGCTATTGTTTTCGTACGTACACGTAACGATACAGTACAACTAGCTGAGTTATTAGAGCGCGAAGGTTTTTCTGCTGCGCCACTTAACGGTGACATGAACCAGCAAGCGCGTGAGCGCACAGTTGATCGTTTAAAAAGCGGCATGCTAAACGTTGTTATTGCAACAGACGTAGCGGCACGTGGTCTTGATGTAGACCGTTTAAGCTTAGTTATCAACTACGACATTCCACAAGATTCTGAAGCCTACGTTCACCGTATCGGCCGTACAGGTCGTGCTGGTCGTACTGGTAAAGCGATTCTTTTCGTTAAGCATAACGAGCGTTATTTACTTAAAAATATCATTCGTCATACTAAATCTGAAATCGCACAAGTTGAATTACCTACAGCTAAAGTTGTTGAAGAAAAACGTATCAATGCCTTACAAGAAAAGCTTACGCTTGCACTTGAAAACAAAGATATTACTTTCTTTAACGAAGTGGCTGCCAACATGGCACAAAAACTTGAGCTTGCTCCTGAAGACTTAGCGGGTGCATTACTGTGTTTAGCACAGCAACAATCACCAATTAAAGTTGAAGAAGTTAAGATTCAACCGCGTGAGCGTAACGAACGCAACCCTCGCAACGACCGTAATGATCGTGGTGACCGTGGTCGTCGTAACGAACGTGGCGGTGAGCGCGCTGAGCGTAAACCTCGCGAGCGTAATAGCCGTGATGCAGGTCCTATGGATACGTACCGTATCGAAGTAGGTCGTGAGCATGGTGTTCAGGTTAAGAACATTGTTGGTGCAATTGCTAACGAAGCAGACATTTCAAGCAAGTTTATTGGTGACATTCGTCTTCACGACAGTCACAGTACGGTACAATTACCGCAAAACATGCCTAAAGATGTACTTGATCACTTCCAAAAAGTGTTTATTTGTAAACGCCCAATGGGTATGACATTAACACAAGATCAAGGCCCTTCTGAGCCACGTGGCGAGCGTTCTGAACGCCCTGCTGGTGACAAGAAGCGTAGCTTTAATAAAGATGGCCAACGCCCTGATAAGCGTAGCGGCCCTCGTAAAGAACGTCGCCCAGTTAGCTTCACCGCTAAGTAAGCAACGACTCTTTAGTAAAAAACCTTGGCATGAAAGTGCCAAGGTTTTTTTGTGTCTGGAATTCAGGTATCAGGTCAGCTCAATTTTCATAACTCGCTAACTCGCAGCCAACTTTTATGAGCTTTAAAGTGCAGTGTACCTACACCCCTTTGTAAATAACCTGAACTCTGGATAATAAATCTATCTCAAGCAGCTATTTTCAGCGCT
>NZ_JASDDE010000044.1:0-30790 GCF_030407565.1 Pseudoalteromonas sp. APC 3694 | reverse complement strand
ATTTAAGTGTTCACGATAAAACCGGAATCGGTGTTCACCATCACCGGAATACGCACTCCTAGGCTTTTAGCTACTTTAGGGGAAGATAAATCTCGTTTTAGTAGCGCACAAGAAATACAAAACTATGCAGGCTTATCGCCAGTTACAGAGCGTAGTGGTCAAAAAAGCTGGGTACATTGGCGCTGGCAATGTTCTAAATTTGTCCGTCAGAGCTTTATAGAGTGGGCTTCCAAAAGCGTAGGGCAATCTTATTGGGCGGGCATTTATTACGCACAGCAAAAAGCGAAAGGTAATTCACACCAATCGGCAGTAAGAGCGTTGGCCTATAAATGGGTAAGGATCTTATTTAGGTGCTGGAAAACAGGAAAAGCTTATGATGAATCAAAATATTTAAAAGCACTAAAAGAGAAAGGTTCTCCTCTTTTAGTGGTAGAAAAAGCTTGTTGAGTGCCTCAGGGCGTGAAGCGGACATTCAAGCGTAACCCGTTTCTGCCCCAAAACGAGTTTAGGCGACGGTCGCAAATGAGCGATAAGCGATCATTGAGATTGGATAAATTTTAAAAATAACCAATATAGCTTATAAATACAGAAATCCAGACGAATGAACTTATCAATAGCGCAATTAATACTGCTGCGGAGCCTAAATCTTTAGCGAGACCTGACAATGGATGAATCTCTAAGCCAACTCTGTCTATTGTTGCTTCTATTGCTGTATTAACAACCTCTGCGAATATCACAAATAAAACAGAGATTAGTAGCATGACCTTTTCGTAAATACCTATCTGCCAAATCGAAATAATAATTAGCGATAAAGCGAGTAAAAAAAGCTCTTGTTTAAAAGCAGCTTCATTTTTAGCAAGCCATTTAAATGCACGCTGTGAATTTTTAAAAGCTAAAACTACTCGATTAATACCTGACGGCTTATTTGCACTATCAAATTGCATTGGAAACTCTCTTTATAGACTTAGGGCCTTACAGGCGTTAAAAATATCGTATTCAGGTTGGTATTGACTGCTGCTTACTTGAGTTAAGCCAAGTAAAGTGTCAAAAATATTGTCGTGTGAAAATACTTTTGAGCGTTGTAACTCAATACAATGATTAAATTTAGAGTTAGCGAGTTTATTACTCCAAAAAATCATTGGAATATGGGTTTGCTCGCTTGGTGCTAATGCATATGGAAACCCGTGAAGGTATAAACCTTTCTCACCAAGTGACTCACCGTGATCTGACACATATAGGAGTGACTTCTTTGTTTCGTTACTTGCTTGTAATACTTTTATCAACTGGCTTAACACCTTATCTGTGTATGCGATAGTATTATCATATGTGTTTGTTAGTTCAGTTGTACTACAGTTCTGAATATCGCTTCGAGAGCAATCAGGTTTAAACAAACTTTCGTGTTCAGGATAACGACGATAATAAGTTGGTCCATGTGAACCTATCATATGTAGAACAACCAATTTATGTTTAGCGTTACTAGTCGCTATCTTGTCTGCTAGTTTCGTAACTAATATTTCATCAAAACAGTAATGACCATCACATAACGGATGTTCTTTATTCGGCTCAATGTTGTCTGATTTGATGCGAGCACACACTCCTTTACAGCTGCTGTTATTATCAATCCATGTTACTTCAACACCACTACGCTGAATAATGTCTAGAGCATTTTCTTGACTACTAGCAAGCCGAGAATCATATTCTTTGCGGTTCAGTCGTGAAAACATACAGGGGACTGAAATAGCCGTTGCCGTTCCACACGATGAAACATCACTAAAATACTTTACGCCTAACTTGGGAGTATAAGTATTCGTTGCTCTACTATAGCCTTGTAGTGAAAAGTTAGCCGCCCGAGCTGTTTCCCCGACAACCATTACAGTTAGCGAGGTGCTCGTTTTATTTTTTAAAGTGGGCAAGTTATCGAGTACCTTGAAAGGTAATGGTGGATAAAAGTAATTATCCCTCAGGTATTTATAACTTGCTGTATAGAATGCAAACGGGGTGATATAACTTGTTAGCTGTCGGTTGTTGCGGCCAACAGAAGCGTACTCTTTATAAAAGGGTACAGCGATTAAGGCACAACAGAGCAAAGCTGATAGATTTAGCTTCGTAAAACTTTTTAAACGAACTCTAAAACTCCCAATAATTGTGAACTTGGAAAATAAGTAAGTAGGTACAATCCCCAATAAAAAAATAAATAACACAAGCTGAAAGTTCAAGTATGAAAATGCTTCACCTGAATTTGTTTCAACAATATTTTGTAACATGCTCTTGTCAAAAATAACGCCATAATTAAGTGTTGAATAAAACAACAATGAGCAAACTAAAACACTAAATAGAAGTATAGCTTTAACAAAAGTAATTAAGGACAACCAACTTAAAACTAAAACAGTCAATGAGAAAAGCAATAAAGGGACCGACGCGATAAAAAGCCAATTTATATGCCCTGACTGTGTTGCAGCCATAAAAGTATTGTATAAAAACAAGCCATTAAATGCGATAACGATATACATTGAAACTAAGCAAACAAATTGGCTGTAACTTACTTGCCAAGACGAAATACAAAATCTTTTAAAAGCAATTTTCATAGTTATTCCTTATCACTACTTTTATCAGCTAAACGATAAAGCTGCTCGGTGTAAGCTAAGTTGCTAAATAACACATGAGCTAGTGCTTTTTCAGCCAACGTTTGATCAACGTTTAGCTGTTCATTTTTTTCTTGTATTTTGGTTTGTTTGTTATAGCGCCAATAGCTGGTTTGTTGATTTGGCATTAGGATGACAGCGCGATCATTTTCTAGGTATGCAAAATTGTCGTAGTACTGCATCATTGCGCGTTCAACTGGATAACTTTTAGTCAGATCAAAGCCCAGCATAGGGGTTGCTTGGTCAATTCCTAAAAGTGACATCAAAGTAACAGGTAGATCAATTTGACTAACGAGTCTTGGATCGCGTTTACTTTTCATATCGCTGTTTAAAATAACAGCTGGTATATGAAAAGACTTCAAAGGGACAGGTTCAGAGCCAAAAACACGCACATCATGGTCTGCTACAACCAAAAATACGGTGTTTTCCCAGTACGACCGTGTTTTTGCTTTATTTATAAATTTACCTAGTGCGTAATCGGCATACTTAATTGCAAGATCACGCTTATAGTTTTCAGGGTTATGTCCTTTGGGTAGCGATACTTTGCCTTGTGGTATATCAAACGGATCGTGATTACTAGAAGTAAATACAAGACTAAAAAATGGCTCTGTCGAATTACTTAATTTAGTCAGTTCTTTATCTGCTTGATTGAATAAGTCCTCATCACTTACCCCCCAAGAGGAGATAAATTGGGGATTATCAATATGGTTGATGTCAACAATATCGTTAAACCCGTTTCCTAGAAAAAAGCTTTTCATATTGTCAAAATGGCTTTCACCGCCGTAGATAAACTGTGTTTTGTAACCTTCTTGACTGAATACATCCGCTAGTGAAAAAAAGTTATGCTGCGATTTAGATAGTTTAACTACTGAGCGAGATGGTGATGGTGTAAAACCTGTAGTAATTGCTTCAATACCTCTTACGGAGCGCGTGCCCGTAGCATAAAGGTTGTCAAACCCCCACCCTTGTTGATATAGCTTATCAAGTTCGGGCGTAATATCTAACCCACCAAGTTCTCCAACAAATCGGGCACCTAAACTTTCCTCAAGTATTATAACTAAGTTTTTTTTAACACCAGACACAAAAGGCTTGTTGTGCGCCAAGGTTGGAATATTTCCAACGACAAACTGTTTTCGATAAGAAGCCTTTTTGACCGTATCTATAATTTGTTGACGAAGCATTGTGCCATACAAATTACTGGCACTTTTTTCGTTACCCATGTTTTTCAGCGCAAACGCAACACTGTAAGTGGAGTTAAGAACAAGTGAGTTTACTAGTGAATCTTGAGAAAAATAGACTAATGCAGGGTTAAGCGGTCGGTGATTTAATGTACCTCTAGCAGCAAATAAGCAGATTATTAAAGCAGCCATTAGAATGGGTAAATTGGATGCTTTTTTCAGTGACGGTGGTTGTGTGAATGCTCTGCATAAAAGGCGATAGCTATAAACGCTTGTTAACGAGGCCAAAAGCAATGTACTTAACATTGCAAAAAGATGGCCATGCACTAACATTGAGAAGACTTCTTGTGGGTAATCAAGGTATTCAATATATAATCGGTTAGGCCTTACATCATATTGATTGATGAATGCAGGTGTTGATGCTTCAACAATAACAACTACAGTTACAACGCAGCTACCGTAAAGTGTAAAAATACGCTGGAAAAGCTCTGTTTTAGGGCGTGCAACTACATGTAGTATCAGTATAAAAACCCCAATAGTTGCTAAGTATCCAATGCTACTTAAGTCTATTCTGATTGCTCCTGATATGATCGGCCAAATATCACCATCATTTAATCTTGAATGTTGCCAAAACAATAAAGCAATGCGGGAAGTTATAAAGATTGATATCAATATAATAGTAAAACGCAACAAGGGTTTTAAAACGGAAGTATTTGCTGTCATAGTTGTGCTCGATCTTAATAATTGCAGCAATACTAAAAACCGAAACTTAAGAAATCCTGAGTCTAAACTTAATATTGGCTAAACTATGGAAACTTAAGCAAGTCTTAAGTAAAACTTAAGCTATATGGCGTAACCTAATGATGAAGATGCATTTCAGGTGAATGAGTAACACATGAAGTTATTAATAATTGAAGATTCAGCGTCACTAAGGCGTAGTTTACGAATTGGCTTAGCAAATCTAGGCTTTGCGGTTGATGACACCGGTGATGGTGCACAAGGGCTGAGTATGGCGATGACAGGTGAGTATGAGCTTATAATACTTGATATTATGTTACCGAGTATCGATGGTATTACTTTATTGCAAACCATAAGAACCAAACAGCTTGATTCTAAAGTCTTAATTTTGTCAGCTATGCAAGAACCTGAAGACCGTGTTTTAGGGCTTTTAACAGGAGCGGATGATTATCTGACTAAACCCTTTTCATTTGATGAGCTCCACGCTCGACTGCTAAATTTAATGCGCCGTGGAGGATTGAAGATGATGAGTGATATCATAACTATTGATAATTTAGCACTGAATTTACAGTTAAAACTGCTAAAAGTTGCTGACAATGTTATCGACTTAACACCCAACGAGTACAAAATTGTCGAATGTTTATTTAGCAATCAAAATAAAGTGTTTAGTGCAGAAAAGCTAAGTACCTACCTTGCAGGGCAATATGATTTGATATCAAAGAACTCGATTGAAGCCCATTTATCATCTGCTCGCAAAAAAGTAAGAGTTGCAGGAGGGGAGCTGCCAATTCAGACCAAACGTGGTTTTGGTTATATTGTACAAGGACAATAATGAAATCTATTCGCAGTAGATTAGTTGTTACACTTTCGGTAACTATAACTAGCTTTGTTTTATGCATTTTGTTGGCAACCGACATTGCTGTTGATAGTTGGATAGATAATGAGTTTGATCGCAGCCTGCAATCCAAAGCAGGTATGTTAATGACCTTAGTACATAAAACTAATGAAGGTTTTTCGTTTCACTTTTCTAGTGAGTTTTTGCCCGAGTTCGAAGGGGAAATAGAGCCTGAGTACTTTCAATTATGGAGCAAAGAAAGTGTTTTTACCCGCTCAAAAAGTTTAGATTTATTTGAAGTTAAAAACCTACCATATGAAAGCTTAGAAATTGGCGAGTCAAAAATACTCCCTATACAATTATCTGATGGCCGAGATGGTCGGGTGTTTTATAGTCGTTTTATACCACAAGAAAAAGACAATATATCAGTAGACACATATAAAAAAACAAATGATGAGCCACTGACTTTAGCTTATGCAGCGTCTTCTGAGGAAGTTGATTTTGTACTTTGGTTGATTGACGTTATTTTTATAGTCACCATAATTACAGTTATTGTATTTATTCGATTATTTGTCAGGAAGGCGATAGATACATCACTTGCGCCATTAATTAAACTCAACCAAGATATCAGTCAGTTAAGTATTACCAGTGAAGGCTCACAGATATTTATACAAGATCCAGTTAAAGAGCTCTTGCCTATTGTTGAAAGCTTAAATGCTTTTATTAAAGAGAATAGACAACTTTACCTAAGGGAAAAGCGACTTACATCCGATATTGCCCATGAAATAAAAACGCCCATTGCCGAACTTATAAATATGGCAGAAGTTGCTATCAGGTTTCCAAATGAGATTGAGCTCAATGAGGATTTTAAGCCTGAAGCGTTGAAAATAAGTTTACGGCTTAAAAATATCGTGTCGAACTTATTGCTATTACATAAATACAGTAATGGTAAGCTAATCAAACAAGATGCTTGTGATTTAAATCAAGTCATTACCAGAGTCTTAGAAAACACTAATTTATCGCGTGTAAATTTGGAGTTGAATGAGAATGCACCAGCAATTATAAGCAACTTGTTTGCCCTCGAATCAATTATTAGCAATTTAGTTAACAACGCTAAACAATACAGCCCACTAAATTCAAAAATTTTAGTTTCGACAATGATTTCAAAAGAAAAACTTTTATTTTTGTCAGTTACTAACTCCCTTATTGAACCTTTGAGTGATAATGATATAGACCAATTATTTGACCCTTTATGGCAAAAAGACACTTCAAGAACATCGAATGATAACTTTGGATTGGGGTTATCAATCGCTAAAACGCTTAGTAAAGCAATTGATGCGCAATTAAGTGCAGAAGTTAGTGACAGAAAAATCACATTCTCTTTAGCCTTAAACACTGATTAGTTTATTTAGCCCTACATAGAAATAAAGGCTGGGGAATGCAATTATGTGATGAGGCTCCTAAATACTTAATTGTACTGGTAGCTATCAAACAATCAACTCCGTTTCTGCGGCTTAGCAGGATGTTGTTATCACTATACATTTTACAGATCCGCCCTCCGGCTCTAACTCGTTTTTGTCCAAATCCTAATCAGTAATACATCCACTATCCTCATAGTGACTTTTAAATAGGAGGTCACTATGAAACCAGAACTAAATCACAATGCTACTGGTGTGAAACGTCCTTTCAAGCTTGAAGAGATTTGGCGTATTCGCACTCGAATTGAAATTCAAAACAACTTGATGCAATTAGCTTTACTTAATTTGGCTATAGATAGCAAGCTAAGATCATGTGACTTACTCTCTTTAAAAGTTCGAGACGTCACTACTCTCGATCAAGTATTTGAAAGGGTTCAATTAACGCAGAAGAAAACTGGGATCGAAGTTCAATTTGAGATAACTCCGAGAACACAACAAAGTATTATCCATTGGATTCAAGAAGTTAAATTGCAACCCAGTGATTATTTGTTTCGGAGTATACGTCGCTCTAATCAACCAATAAGCTATTCATATTACAGGTCTATCATCAGGAGCTGGGCTGAGCAATTAGGACTTGATTGCGACTTGGGGACAAGAAAACCTTCGATGATAAAAACGCCATATCGATTGCACAACCTCTCTGCGAAGCAATAATGTCGATGACCGCTCGTACCCGTTTATCCTCAGGGCGCGATGAAAGCGCAGGACTATAGACTAGCCCTACCGCTTTATTTACTGTTTTCCACACTTTGTCGATATCGACGTCAGTAAATAGATGCTGAGAAATGGATCCCAATTCTTTGCTAGTAAGCGGCAGAGTATTAATTCCATCACTCCTGGCTTGACGTAAGGCTTTGAGAAGTTGTTGGTTTTGCCTATCTTCAGGCTCTAAATAGATGACTACAATCTGATTGTCCTGTGCCAAAACCTTGTGAGGGACATCTTCGAAAATCACAATACATTGTCCGGTGTGAATACTTTGTGCCTTGTAATCTTGAACCGAGATGTCTTTGTCTAAACCAATGCAAATTTGGACAGCATGATGTGCATGAACATCATTATCAGGACTGATTCCGATGTAAATCGCTTTGTAGGGCCACAAATGAATATGCATGGCTGACTCAGTATCAAAAGTTCAGGCTATTGATTTTTGCCTTATAAATCTATACAAATGACGAATGTTAGCCGATAGATACAAGTTAAGGTGAGCGCGCACAGTGAAATTGTGTTCTTCTTACAATTTTAAGTGTGTAAATAATTTAAAATACCACAGTCCCTAATGGTTTTGTCTTGGTCACACGATGACGCCATATTTTCGAGTGATGACTTTAATACGTTTAGCTCTTCAATGCGAATAATGACGTCTGATAAATGCTTAGCTATTAACGTATTGATATTTGAACAGCTCTGATCTGGCCTCGAACGACTGCCCATTAGCGTTTTTACTTCCATGATAGACATATCTAGGGGTTTTGCGCCCATCCCCTCGAAATTAACCTTAGCTTGAATTTTCACGCTTAGAGTAACTTTTCGTACCATTGGACTTCACCCCTTGAATAACACAGTTTGTATTATTTAGCCCATCCCCTCGAAATCGGCATTAGTATTCTTAAGTAATAATACACAGTGGTAAACTATCTTATGAAAAGTTTACCACTTTAGTCGCTTAAATCGGCTTTATGGTAATGTTAAGCAGTTGACTGGTAAACATTAACCTCATTGATTAAGGTATGCTGATTAAAAATAACAAGAAAGGCTTACCACTATTTCTTCATCAAACACCAAGCGTATACAAATTCTCAGCGAATCAGAAATCAACGAACTCTATGCCTTACCCAATTTTAACCGTAAAGATCGTGATGATTATTTTTCGTTAGATAGTGAAACTCAAAGGCTCGTCAACGAATTAAGACGTATTGAAACCAGAGTGTATTTTATCTTACTGCTTGGTTACTTTAGGTCACGGCCAATAGTATTTAATTTCTCATTTACTCAAGTCAGTAATGATTTAGATTATGTAAGATCCAAGTATTTCAGCGATAAAGATATGTCTCTTGAGGATTTATCACCAACAACAAAAACTAAGCTGATTAATAAGTTATTAAAATATACAGGGTTTACAGCATACCAAAGCAAGTTAGATAAAGAGCCGCTATTAAAAAGGCTTAACGATGTTGTAAAAATCAACCTTGAACCAAGGTATGTTTTTGATGAATGTATTGCTTATTTTGGTCAAAACAGAATAGCGCTAGCTGGTTATACAACGCTGCAAGACACTATTTCTACGGTATTATCAAATGAGCGTAACCGAATTGAAATGGTGCTGCTTGATAGTTTGTCTTCAGGTACCAGAAAAACATTACTTAAATTACTTGAGTCAAATAATACCTTTACTGACTTAGCCAAGTTAAAGAAAATGGCTAAGGACTTTTCAACGAGCCAAATCACCCAAGAGCTGAAGACGCATAGAATTATACGCTCGCTTTATCCAGAAATTAAGTCACTGATTGCTGAACTGGAGCTATCACCTAAAAATCTTGAATACTATGCTTCACTGGTAAAGCACAAGTCCGTTTATAAGCTTAGAAAACACGCAGATAGCCAAACTATTTTATATCTCGTTTGTTACTTGTTCTTCAGGTACCGAGAGACTAACGACAATCTTGTTGCTGCATTTATTTACTTGGTAAGGAAGTTAACCGAATCAGCTAAAGGCTATGCAAAGCAGCGTATTGTTGAAGATGTAACCATTGTAAGAACCAAATTAAAATCCGCTGGTAGTTTATTAAAGTACTTCATCGATACCGATATGGACGATGATTTAAGCTTTGGTGATGTACGTAAAAAAGCCTTTGAATTGATCCCTGCTGACAGTATTAAACTGTTAAGTGATCACTTAGATAATAACGACTTTGATGGCCGTCAGTACGAATGGCAATTTATTGATAAACAATCCAGTAAAATTAAAAAACTTATCCGCTCATTATTTATGTCTATCGATATTGAGTTCATTCATTTAAAGGATGAACTCCATGAGCAGTATGTTATGGCACATTCTGAACTTAGTGAATTAAAGGCTATCCAAACCATTAACATCGATGTGGTACCTAAACATGACCGAGAGTATTTAGAGGGAGAAAATACCAAATTAATTGCTAATCGATTTGAGTATTTCCTTTATCGTAAAGCCGAACAATTATTTCACAGTAATAGCTTAACGGTGAAAGAAAGCGTTAATAACCGTAGTTTAACGTCAGATCTTATACAACCTAAAGAATGGCAGCAAAAAGAGACAATCATTGAAAACACTGGCCTTGATAAGCTGGCAACACCGATTAACCAAACACTCGCAGATAAGAGCCAACAATTAGAAGTTAAGCTGAAGGAAGCAAGCGAGCATATCTTTAGTGGTGATAATAAGTATGTTGAGTTTATTCCTGGCAAAGCCGAACTCAAGTGGTCAATTCCTAACAGCCGTTGGCAACAAACAATTGAAAACCCGCTCTACAATCAAATTCAACACATGGGTATCGTTGAACTCATGTTGTTTGTTGATCAAAAGACAGGTTACTTAAATTCATTTACACACATATCAGCAACTAAAGAAAAATCACCAGTAAATAAAGAAGATCTGATCGCCTGTATATTGGCAAACGGCACCAATTACGGCCTATATAAAATGGCGAATATCTCTGACCGTTCAATGGGTAAATTACGCAGTGTAGATGATAGTTATGTCAGATATGAAACACTCAAAACGTCTAATGATCAGGTTTCTAATGCTATAGCCACGTTGCCAATATTTGCCTATTACCATGTGGACGATAATCAGTTGTTTTCAAGCATTGATGGTCAAAAATTTGAGTGTCGCATAAATACGTTTAAGGCTCGGTATTCGTCTAAGTACTTCTCCAAAGGTAAAGGTGTTTCAGCATTAACATTGGTTTCTAATCATGTTCCGGTGAGTACGCAAGTCATTGGCGCTAACGAATATGAAGGTCACTTTGCTTTTGACTTACTCTATAACAACTCTTCAGATATACAGCCTAATACCTTATCGACCGATACGCATGGTACCAATAATGTTAACTTCGCTATATTAGATTTCTTTGGTTACACATTCGCCCCTCGATACGCGAAAATGAAAAAGGTGTTTTTTGAGCTATTTGAAGTGACTGAAGAGAACGGAGGCCGTATTCAATTAAAGAAAGATATTAATCATAAGCTAATTGCTGAAGAATGGGACAATATTCAGCATATTGTTTGTTCATTGAGTCGTAAAACCACCACTCAAAGCACAATCATTAGAAAGTTGAGTAACGGCAAGAGCCGAAGATTGTCAGCATTGCATGAGTACGACCGTTTAATTAAATCTATTTATGTTTTGGAGTATGTTGATAATTCAACGTTGCGTCATTACGTCCAGCAAGCCTTGAACAGAGGTGAAGCATACCATCAGTTAAAACGTGCTATTACTTCAGTTAATGGCAATAAATTTCGTGGGGGGAATGATTACCAAGTATCACAATGGAACGATTGTGCTCGACTCATTTCAAATTGCATTATTTATTATAATTCCGCGTTACTATCGGCATTTTTACAAATCCAAGAGAGGAACGGTAGGCAAGATGTGGTTGATGTTATTTCTCGGCTTTCACCTGTTGCTTGGCAACACATTAATCTAAATGGGGAATATGCCTTTAATAAAGACCGCAAAGAAATCGACTTAGCTGGTTTACTTAGTGATGTAGAATCAATAAGTTAAAGAATGCCATCTGTTTGTATTTCTAATTCAAAAGGTACTGCGCATCAAAGTGCCATTAAAAATTGGAGGTGTTGATATTCTATATGCTTGATATATACAAGCTAACATTGATAGAAAACAGATAAGCTAACAAGTTTTTAGTCGAGCCATGAACTGTTCTATAATTGTTCTAATTGCAAAACTCTTCAATTTGGTTTGTTACTAGATTTAAAAATACTTTTCTATGCTCGATTTTAGTAAGTAGCAGCTTTTGGATGTCTTCAGGAACTTTTCTTTCTCCTGCATCTATTGCCATTAGTAATGGCTTGATATCAACTACAAGAAGACCTGCCGCCCTTGCTGCTCGAATGAACTTTAATCTCTTTAATGCACATAAGCCGTAAAGTGAATGGCCTGACTTAGTTTTTTCTTCGCAGTGTACTAAGTTCTCAAGAACATAATTTCTTACCGTATGGACAGATGTTTGTGCAGCTAGTGCCAGTTGAGAAATACTCAAAGGAAAATCCAACGCATCATCATCACTACTAATGAACTTATTGATGTCAGGTATCTCTGTCAAAAAACTGACTTCACCAACAGGAATGTTTTCAACCTTAGATTTAATCATGATTTAGCATGCTTCCAATTTGTGTTGTTAATGGAATGCCTTAAGATATCTTGATTACATTCAATCAATTGGCACTCCATTAACATTTCTGTAAGTACATTACCGTTAAATGATTACCCTGCGCAGCAAGATAGCTCTTTAACGTCTTTGCTAAAGGTTTGAGCGCATAACTTCAATCCTTCAACCATCGTCAAATACGGAAATAGTTGACCTGCCAATTCTTCGACTGTCATTTTATTATGAATAGCAAGAGCCGCACTTTGAATCAGTTCTCCGCCTTCATGGGCTAAAATTTGTGCGCCTATCAGTTTTCCCGTGGATTCTTCAGCTACCAACTTGATAAAACCATCCGTTTCAAAATTTGCTAAAGCTCTTGGTACGTTTTCCATATCAAGTACACGACTTATCGTATTTATTCCTACCGCTGAAGCTTGTACTTCGGTTAGACCTACCGTAGCAACTTGTGGGTCGGTGAATATAACAGCAGGCATGGTAGATAAGTCGAGTTGCGCATTTCCACCTGTCATATTAATTCCAGCCCTACTTCCGGCAGCAGCAGCAACATAAACAAATTGTGGCATATTGGAGCAATCTCCAGCGGCATAAATGTTAGCTGTTGATGTTTCCATCATACTATTAACAACAATGGCACCACTTTTATCTGTTTCAACACCAACATTTTCTAAACCAAGCTTTCCAGTATTTGCATGGCGACCCGTAGAGATAAGCAATTTTTCAGCGATTAATGTTCCTTCGTTAGTTTCCAATGAAAAACCATTGCTATCATAAGAAACATGACTTGCTTGCGTATTATTAAGTACCCTAATACCTTCTTTTTCAAAGCACTCTGCCAGTTTTTCACCTAATAACGGATCTTCAGCATATAAAAGGGTATGTCTGGCTAGAATTGTCACACGGCTACCTAAACGGGCATAAGCTTGCGCAATTTCCAGAGCAACAACGGAGGAGCCGATGACAACTAGACTACTCGGTAACTCTTCTGCAAATAAGGCTTCTGTTGATGTCCAATAAGGTGTATCAACTAAACCCTTAATTGGCGGAATGCTTGGTGTAGAGCCTGTTGCAATTAAAATGCGATCTGCAACCAGCTCTTCTTCACTACCATCAGACTTGTGAACTAGCAAGGTATTTTGATTTTTAAAACGTGCATAACCTTTAAGTAAAGATAGCGCGGGATTACTCTCTAAAATACGTTGATATTTAGCATCGCGTAGTTCTTCGACGCGAGCGTTTTGCTGATGTGCTAATAAGGAGCGGCTAAGTTGTGGCTGAATATTTTCTAAACCATCAAACGGGTTAGTACGTTGCTGATGCGCTAATTGCGCAGCACGGATCAATATTTTTGAAGGAACACAGCCGACATTTACACAGCAACCTCCGATTACATCGGCTCCTTCAATGATAGTAACTCTTGCTCCGCCTTCTGCTGCTTTAATCGCACTGGCAAAGGCCCCTGAACCACTACCAATAATGGCTACATGTAATTGTTCTGGCTGGATGTCATTTGACGAGCAACAACTATTCGTTGACATATTTTATTCCTCTTAAAAAGTTAAGCGGTACAAGTTTCATCATCACAGCGTTTATTCGCAGGAGAAACCATGTCCCAAATTGATACAGCAACCATTAGTCCTAGCCCCGTATAAGTAACGTATGAACTCCACCCGTACTGGAACCAAGGGTATAAAGAGAGTAAAACCAAAATGGGGCCAATTGAACCGATAAAACTACGGTGCCATTGACGATGGCTAAACCAGCCTAAGATATTCATTGCCAGCGCTAATACTGCAAACAGTGGTAACAACGTATTGATAAATACCCCTTCCCACTGACTAAGAAATCCCATCCCAATTGCCGCACCAAGACTAGCTATCGCGGGAAAACACATGGCGCATCCCATTGCCGAAACAAGTGCACCTATAGAGCCTGCTTTATCTCCGATACGCGTAACTAGTTCTAAGGGGCTAAACATTACTTATTTTCACTTTTTAAATTTGAAGGGTAGCCAGCGTTGGTAGTCGCTGCAATTAATGCATTGATGTTGGTTTTAGTGTCATCAAAAGAAACAACAGCTAGCTTAGGCTTGTAGGTAACTTTCGCATTTTCAACGCCATCAACATTTTCTAATGACTTTTTAACTGTGATTGGACATGTCGCACAGTTCATCGTTGGCACTTCCAGTGTAACTGTTTTTACTTCAGCAAAAGCACCAAAACTAGAAAGTGAAAGCAGTGCGGTTAATAATAATTTTTTCATAATTAGCTCCAAATTTTAAAATGTTATAAATTTCTTGATCTGTATATTAAGCAAACAAAAGTATCCAATAATTACTGGTCACTAAAATTGTCGCAACTATAACGCTCAGCCAGAAAATTACTTTTCGTTGTTGCTGTTTCTTAGGAATTGCACAGGCCGTTCCCGGCTCACACTCTTCTACAGGACGGTAAATTTTCCAACCTGAGTAACCAAACAACAACACTACAAATGCGATAAATAATGGCCTATAGGGTTCAAATGCAGTTAAATTACCAATCCATGAGCCACTTACCCCAAGTAATAACAGGAGCAAAGGACCTACACAGCATACGCCTGCGCCTAATGCTGCTATGATGCCTCCTATCATTGGAAGGTTTGATTCTTTTTGATTCATATAGATACCTCATTAAGTGATAATGCAAGTGTATTGCATGTACCTAAGTACGGAGTCAAGGGTGATTTATAAAAAATTTATCTTTGATAATCTGCTACGACAGATACGGGGAATAAGCTAACTTGAATTAAGGCGCAGAAGTAAAATTGGATATGCTGTTTTAGTGGGAAATGGTAGTTAAGTGAATCATTTACTTCGGTTGCAACGAATCAATTATTGGGCAGTGGCTATCGTCATCATTATTTTGGCATTGTCCTAAATGTTCTTCCAAAGCGTGTTCTAACAACAACAAGTCAGCCATCTTTTTTTGTACTGCGATCAGTTTTTTATTAGCTAATTCTTGTACTTTACTACATGGACTATCGTTTAACGCAAGTAACCCTTCAATCTCATTTAGCGTAAAACCTAATTCTTGAGAACGCTTGATAAAATGTATTCTATTTACCGTTTCTTTCGGGTAATGTCTATAGCCCTGCATAGGCTTTGGTGGTTGTTTAATTAAGCCTTTGCGTTCATAAAAGCGAATTGTTTCGACATTTACACTCAGTTCTTTAGCCAACATACTTATGGTTCGTTTAGACACGTTATCAATTACCTTACTGACTTTTTGTTTACTTACTTTATATCTAATTAAAGTGACCATCAATGAATACCAGTTTAAACATCGCTAATTGATTTTGTTTTTTCTTCTATTAAATAAGTAAAGTTACCGTTGTTACAACAATATTAAACCACAACAATGTATGGTTTATCCTTTTTCATTATCAAAGTCCAAATTAGTGTTATTACATGCAGTTCTACATGAGTACACCCTAAAGATACTGTTAATATATCACAGGCAATTACGTAATGACACCACTTAAATAAACCTATATGATATGACACCATCTAAATAGACCTAATTAGGCAAAAATGTTCATAAGAGCATATTTACGAGCATCAACTTCTGAGCAAGATGCAAATAGAGCAAAAAGCTCATTAAAAAAATTCGTTTCTGGCTTCAGCAAACGAATTGCTTCTTTTTATATAGAAAATAAATCTGGTAATTCTTTAGATAGACCAGAGCTAATTCGTTTATTGGATGAATCAGAGTCCGGTGATGTTTTGTTAGTTGAATCAATCGATCGTTTAACAAGGCTAAGCCCTGATGATTGGAAAACTCTTGTAGCCTCAATAAATGAAAAAGGAATTAGTGTTGTTAGTTTAGATCTACCAACCAGTCATTTAACATTTGGCAGTTTTCCAAGTGATGATTTTATGAGATCAATACTTAGTGCTATTAATAATATGCTGTTAGAAATATTAGCGGCCAGTGCATATAAAGAATATCGAGAACGTGAACGTAAGCAAAAAGAAGGTATTGTAAAAGCACAGCAAAAGGGACTTTATCACGGTCGTCAGCCTGATTTAGAGGCTCATGATAGGATTGCCTCGTTTACTGAAGCTGGATTTAGTATTAATAAAACGGCTGAAGCAGTTGGAGTTAGTCGAAGTACGGTAATTAGAGTTAGAAAAAAGCTTAAAAATTTAGACTAAGGTTAATTTCGAGGGGATGGGCGCAAAACCCCTAATTGGTGTTGGCAGCTCCATGCGCTGACGGTATGTAAGGCACTTTTTCTATCTTTGGTTGTAAATGAACGACGTGCTGTTTTTCCATCAATGGCAATGATATCAGCACCAGTGGTTTCAATAAGTGATGATATCCAAGATTGAAATGAATGCTCTATTTCATCTGATTTTAACCGACAAATGACACGGGCAATGGTGTCGTGTCTTGGGATACCCTCTTTGAAAGCGCCATATTTTTTTAACCAATCAAGTTTTAGATGCCCAAAATCTTCAATATCCTCCCATCCTTCTGCGCCGGAGAGTACAGCACTAATGGCTAAGAGGAGAATATCGATAAGTTCATGCTTTTTACAGCGTTCAATGCGAGGATCGGTAATTGAATCAAAGTGTTTCAGAAAAGTAGCGCTCATATTAAGTGACCAAGGTGATTATAATGCCTTGATCTGATCGCTACTTGTTCTAGAAGTTCAATTTATAATGATCTTGCCGTGGATTGTCCTGTATAAACTACTTAATTTGATTGACTTGAGTGGGTTTCTTGACTACCATGTTTTTTAAAATTTTGATGTTAGAGTAAAAATGAAAAATACTTGGATTAGTTTGTTAGTAGTACTATCGATTGCATTGCAGTCGTTTGCTTCTGTGGCTAATTCAAATGAAAGTCATCAGATTGACTCTCTACATATTCAAACAGAACATTCCCATGATAGTGAAGATATTGAACTTTTCGATGAATCATCTGACACTGAACATAATATTAAAGATTGCCATCATTGTGGTCACTGTCAAGGCACTCACACACAGTGGGTTGCCAGTAATAAATCTACACTACAGACCCCTAAACTTATTATTACAAATCAATATTTTTATGCTGTTCATGTAGATAAAATATTCACTGAAGAACCTATACGCCCCCCAATCGTTTAATTTAGTTTTAAAGCTATATTCGTAACAAATTTATTCTTAACTAGCGCTTAATGTAGCCTAGTTGGTTTAGTTGCGGCATTTTATTATTAAATTAAGAGATTATTATGAAATTTTTCTCAGCAAAATCTACTGGAATCGCATTATTTATCGGCTTTTCAGCAAGTTTATCTGTTAGTAGCTTCGCTTTTGCTAAGCCAACGCTATCGAGTGACTGGCTCGATCGGCAAATCAATAAACACCCTGATATTGTCTCAGCACGTGAACTCATGAATGCTGAATTTTCCAAAGCACAGGGCAGTAAGTTACCACTTTACAACCCAGAACTATCGACAGGTTACGAGCGTGAAGGTGACGGAAATAATTACAATATTGGTATTAGCCAAACGATTGACTTGTGGGATAAGCAGGCTGTTAATGCTGCTATCGGCGATAAAATATTAACGGCGGCCAGTAAACAATTCACTTATGCGATAGAGCAGAAAAAAGCACAAGCCTTAAAAGCACTTATTAATTGGCAACTTGCCATGGATAAGTCGTCACTTGCTTTTGAACAAGAGCAACAGTTAGAAACCTTGCTTAAAATTGTAACTAAAAGGCAGAAAGCTGGCGATCTTGGTCAGGTTGATGCTGAGTTAACTTTCTTGAATTTGTCGCAAATGCTTAATAAAACGGCCCAAATACAAGCACAGTTAACACAAGCTCAAGCCAAGGTTAATGAGTTGTTGCCTGATTGGCGTCCTGATACACAAGCATATCCAGAGCAGGGCTTAGGCGTTACAAACTTTCAAGTAGCTGAGCAGTGGTTAACGCAGCACCCGCAAGTATTAGCCTCTCAAGCACTGTGGCAAATGCAAAAAAGTAAAGCTCAATATGCCATGCTTGAAACCAAAGCCGATCCTACCATTGGAATTAGTACCGGAAAAAATGATGTCGATAATGTTGTCGGAGTTACTTTTTCTATGCCGTTAAATATTCGTAATGATTACCAAGCTAATGCCAAAGCACAAAACCAACAAGCTATCGCCGCAGAAGCAAATTTTCGTTCAGTAATGCGTAAGCAAAAGTATTTGATACAGGCAAGTACTGCCTCACTAATCTCTAATAAAAAATACCTTGACCGTTGGCAACAGTTAATGCAAGGACGCGGCGAACACAGCGCGCAGTTATTGCAAAAACAATGGCAAGTAGGTGATTTAAATACCTCGGATTATTTATTGGCATTACAACAAAGAGCGGAAGGTTTATACGCGGGCATTGAATTACAAGCCCAGTTCAAAATAAGCGAAGTGCAATGGCTACTCGATGTAGGCCAATTAAATGCGGCAACTAAGCTATTAAACTAAACCTATTATATCACTTTACGCGGCTTGATGAGCGTGAATTGTTACAGAATTTGGAATTAAAAATGAAAAATAAAATAACTGATAAAACATCTCATAAAATAGTGAAAAAAATAAAACTCATTACCCTAAGTAGTTTATTTACTGGCTTAGCTGTCGTGTCAACTACGGCATTATCATATAACGATGCCGCTCTAGAAAAAACGCCAGCAGTAGAGCAATCCATCGTATTAAAAACTGACCATGATCATGACTCTGAAAGTGAAGAAGTGCATGACGAAAGTGGTCATGAACATGGTAGTGATGAAAGCAAAGACGACCATGCTGCGGAGGAGAAATCTGATGACGGTCATGACCATGGTAGTGAAACAGCGAGTAAAGAAACAGCTGAAGAAGAACATGAAGAAGGCATAAGTTTTAGTCCAGAAAAAATGGCACTGGCCAATATCAAAGTGACTAACTTAAAGCCGGCAATTTTTGCTAAAAGTATCTATGCACCAGGAGAAATAAAAGCGAACGGTTATACCAGTTACATTGTCTCTTCACGTACTGAATCGGTAGTGATCAGTCGTCATGCTATTTTAGGTGAACATGTGACTAAGGGTCAGTCTTTAGTTACCTTATTTAGTGAATCAATGGCCGAAGCACAAGCACAATATCGTGTTGCTTACAGTGAGTGGCAACGAACTAAAAAATTGGGCCTTGGCACCGTCAGTGAAAGCCGCCTATTAGCCAGTGAATCAGATTACATTTCAGCTTATGGTCGATTAACTGCCTTTGGTTTAACCAAAGCAGCCATTAAAGATATTGTAAAAAACAACTCATCAAATCTTGGTGAATATACCTTAGTCGCTCAGCGCTCTGGTGTGGTTTTAAGTGATGATTTCTCTCAAGGACAACGTGTGCCTGCCGGTGAAAAAATCATGGTATTGGCTGATGAAAAAGACTTATGGGTTGAAGCGCGTGTTTCGCCAAATAAAAAATTAAGTCTTCCTATTGGCACCATTGCAAAAGTTGAGTTTGCCGGGCAAGTGCATGTTGCCAAGGTCATTCAAGAAGCACATACCATTGATCCAAGTACGCGTACCCGAATCGTTAGACTGTCGGTTGAAAATACTGATGACAGTTTGCATTCAGGCATGTTTGTTAATGTAAATTTTCAGTTTGATACGCAAAGCCCTGTAATAGCAGTACCAGAAACAGCATTAATGCGTGGTGCCGATGGTGATTGGACGGTATTTGTTGAAGACCATCCTGGTGAATTTAAAGCCGTTGAAGTTGAATTAGGTCAGCCATTAGGCAATTACCGTCAAATTATCGGTATTGAGCCTAATACCCGTGTGGTAACAAAAGGTGCCTTTTTTGTTGCGTCAGAAATAGCAAAAGGCGGATTTGATCCGCACGGCCACTAGGGGAATAAGATTATGTTTAATAAAATGATTGATTGGTCGATCAATAATCGACTCTTAGTAATTATCGCCCTAATTGCTACTATGGCAGGCTCTGTTATGGTGATCCCAAAACTAAATTTAGATGCTTTTCCTGATGTAACCAATGTTCAGGTAGCGGTTAATACTGAAGCACCGGGCTTAGCCGCTGAAGAAGTAGAGCAGTTAATAACCTATCCCATTGAAGCAGTAATGTATGCGTTGCCTGATGTAGAGCAAGTACGCTCTATTTCAAAAACGGGTTTATCGGGTGTTACTGTTGTCTTTAAAGGAGGCACAGACATCTACTTTGCTCGCCAGTTAGTATTTGAGCGTTTACAAGCGGCAAAAGAGTTAATTCCGCAAGGCGTGGGCACACCAGCAATGGGACCTAACACCTCAGGTTTGGGTCAAGTTTTTCAGTATTTGTTAATTGCAGATAAAGATTCTGGTTATGATTCTATGACCTTAAGGAGCTTGAACGATTGGATAGTAAAGTTATTGGTTATGCCGGTAGATGGTGTTACCGACGTCTTATCTTTTGGCGGCAACGTCAGACAGTATCAAGTCAACATTGAGCCAAGTAAATTATTATCATATGAGTTAACGCAAGACGATATTGTTACTGCACTCGATAACAACAATGCCAATGTTGGCGGTTGGTACATGAACCGTGGACAAGATCAATTAGTTATTCGTGGCACAGGTTGGTTTAATAGTGGCGAAGCAGGTTTAGCTGATATTAGACAAGTACCGGTTAAAACGGTTGATGGTACTGTGGTGACTATCGAAGATGTAGCCAAGGTTTCGCTGGGTAGTGAAATACGCCAAGGCGCAGTTACTATGACGCGCAGAGATGCACAGGGTAACATTGAAAACTTAGGTGAAGTGGTTTCAGGTATCGTATTGAAACGTATGGGCGCAAATACTAAAGCGACAATCGACGGTATAAGTGCACGTATTCCAATGATCAACCAAGCACTACCTGAAGGCGTACGTTTTGAACCTTTCTACGATCAGGCAGATTTAATTACTAAAGCAGTTGATACTGTAGTGCAAGCATTAGCGCTGGCATTTATATTTATCGTTATCGTACTTGCTCTGTTTTTAATGAACTTACGCGCAACCTTTTTAGTGTTAATTTCAATTCCTATTTCAATCGCTATCGCCTTAATGGTGATGTCTTGGATAGGTTTATCGGCAAACTTAATGTCGTTAGGTGGTATCGCTGTTGCTATTGGTATGTTGGTTGATGGCTCTGTTGTGATGGTTGAAAACATGTTCAAACACCTTAATAGACCTGATTCAACACATTACAAAAATGCGCAAGCGAGAACGTTAGGCACAGATGCTGATCCCCACGATGTAGAACATGATAAAGAAGGCATTCCTCTACGATTAAAAGAAGCAGGAAAAGAAGTTGCACGCCCGGTATTTTTTGCTGCCTCTATTATTTTAGTGGTATTTACACCGTTATTTAGCTTTGAAGGAGTGGAAGCTAAATTGTTCCAGCCGATGGCTATCAGTATTATTTTAGCGGTTATTTCGGCTATTTTAGTGGCACTGTTTGTGGTTCCAGCCTTAGCAACCTTTATGTTTAATAAAGGCGTTAAAGAAAGAGAAAGTTTTGTCTTAAAACCATTAGATAAGCTTTATCGAAAAGGCCTCAAAGCCGCGATGAAACACACGAAAGTAGTTATTATTGCTTCATTATTGTTACTTGTGGGTGCAGCATCTTTAATACCTCAAATAGGGACTGAATTTGTACCAGAATTAGAAGAGGGTACCATTAACCTAAGAGCAACATTAGCGCCATCAGCAAGTTTAGAAACAGCCTTGTCGGTTGCTCCAATTCTTGAAGAAAAGTTAATGGAGTTCCCCGAAGTTGAATATACCCTAAGTCGAATTGGACGTGCTGAAATCGGCGGTGATCCTGAACCAGTTAATAACATCGAAATTTACATTGGCTTAAAACCTGTTTCAGAATGGACAAGTGCCAAAAATCGCGTTGAATTACAAGGTTTAATGGAAGAGAAACTTGAGCAATTCCCAGGGTTATTACTTAACTTTTCACAGCCCATAGCGACTCGTGTAGATGAATTACTGTCAGGAGTTAAAGCGCAACTTGCCATTAAATTGTTTGGACCAGAATTAGATATGTTGGCGAGCAAAGGTCAAGAAATTGAAGCGGCAATCAAACAAATTGATGGCGCAAGAGATGTAGCCTTAGAGCAAATCGCTGGTGAAGCACAGTTAGTGATTAAACCGAAAAGACAGCAATTGTCACGTTTTGGTTTTTCAGTTGGCGATGTCATGGAAGTGGTTAAAAACGGTATCGGTGGCGTTAGCGCTGGCCAAATAATCAATGGCAATGAACGTTATGATATTTATGTTCGCATTGAAGAAAAATACCGTGATAACCAAGAAGCTATTGCAGATCTGAGAATACAATCACCTACGGGTGCTTGGGTACGTTTAGGCGATATTGCTACCGTCAGTTTTGAATCTGGCCCACCACAAGTGCGACGTGATGATGTACAGCGACGCGTGGTAATTCAAGCCAATGTTCAAGGTCGAGACATGGGAAGTGTTGTTAGCGACATTCGTGCAGTTATTGATAGCAAAGTAGATTTACCTGCAGGTTATTCTGTAGTGATTGGTGGTCAATTTGAAAACCAACAACGTGCGCAGCAGCGACTATCAGTGGTAGTGCCTCTATCATTGGCACTAATTGCCTTGCTACTTTATTTCGCCTTTGGCTCTGTTGGTCAAGCGATGCTTATTTTAGTGAATGTACCCTTGGCCGTTATAGGTGGTATTTTCTCACTGTATATTTCAGGTCAATACTTGTCAGTGCCAAGTTCAGTCGGCTTTATCACTTTGTTTGGTGTCGCCGTGCTTAATGGTGTAGTCATGGTAGAAAGCATTAACCAGCTGGTAAAAGATGGTATAGACACCTCAAAAGCTGTTTTTGATGGGGCAGTATCTCGTTTACGTCCAGTATTAATGACCGCCATTACTTCTGCGTTAGGTTTAATTCCAATGCTGATGTCCAATGGAGTTGGCGCTGAAATTCAACGACCACTGGCGAGTGTTATTGTTGGCGGTTTGGTTACTGCAACGTTACTCACCTTGTTTGTGTTACCGGTTTTATATGCTTGGTTCTCAAAAGCCAAAATCAAAGATCTTAGAGACTAACGCGCTAGATAACTTAGTGACTTACTCATTAACTTACAAATTAATAAAGTAAGTAACTAATTTGATAGCACTATAAATCGCTACTAGCTAAGCTCTTGTCAAAAGCAGGGCTTAGCCAGTCATTTTCACTCGATGCAGAGATTCAATAGTAGGCTTTTATTAGCTTCGAATTTTTGCATCCTAAATTTAGGGAATAATGATGAAAAAGCTGTCGTTTTTCAATTATTCGCCAAACCTCCTTATTATCGCCACCGTGCTATTTATTATAGTGACGGGCAATTCTACATTTTTTGAACAAGTTAATTCGGTATACCCGTGGCAAGATAATCAAGGTTTTATTATCGCGCTGACTCTTGTGGTAATGAGTGTATTAACCATTATTGTGTCATTTTTCAGTATTATCATTCCCGTTCGAATAGTACTGAGCAGTCTTTTACTCTTATCTGCCATGGCTGGTTATTATACCGATAGCTTTGGCACCATCATTGATAATGTAATGATTCAAAACATTGCTGAAACGAATATCGATGAAGCAACTGACTTACTGTCATTTGAGTATTTTTTAACTGTTTTGTTGTTAGCCATAGTACCTATAGCTTGCCTTTTTATGGTCAAAATAGATAAATCGTCATGGACAAAAAACTGTTGGCTACAAATAAGTAATACCATCATGGCACTTGGTGTAATTACTGTTTCACTTTATATTTTTAGTGCTCAATTCACTAATTTCTTTAGAGAACACAAGCCATTAAGATTTTACTTAAATCCTATCTATCCCATTTACTCTACGGGATTTTTCCTCAAGGACGTGCTTGAACAGCAAGAAAATAACGAATTTTTAATGGTAGTAAACTCTGCCAATGATATTGATAAAGAGTCGCATAAAAAACTCTACATTGTCATTGTCGGTGAAACTGTCCATGCGGGTAATCTTTCTATAAATGGCTATAAACGAGAAACTACACCATTATTAGCTCAAAGAGATGATTTAATTAGTTTTGATAAATTCTATGCTTGTGGCACATCAACCGCGATTTCGGTCCCTTGTATGTTTTCATTCGATAACCGAGAGTCATTTGATAATAAAAAAGCACGGCGAACACAAAACGTATTAGATGTTATTTCCAAAGCCGGGGTAAGTGTCCTTTGGCGAGACAATAACTCTAGTTCAAAAGGCGTCGCAGATCGTGTCGAATACCAAAATTTCAAATCACCTGAGCTAAATTCAGTGTGCGATATAGAGTGTCGTGACATTGGTATGTTAGACGGTTTACAGGGGTATATTGATGATCAAGAAGGTAGTGTACTCATAGTGCTTCATCAAATGGGCAACCACGGCCCGGCATATTACAAACGATACCCCAAAGACTTTGAGAAGTTCACTCCTGCCTGTCAAACAAGCGAACTCTCCGCCTGTGAAACTAGCGAAATTGTTAATGCGTATGATAATGCCATTCTCTATACCGATTACTTTATCAATGAAACCATTAATTTATTAGAAGAGAACAATACCAACTTTGAAACTGCCATGTTTTATATTGGCGATCATGGTGAATCGTTAGGTAAGAACGGACTCTACTTACATGGTATGCCTTACATGCTGGCGCCTGAAGAACAGACTCATGTACCTTTAATTGCTTGGTTCGGCTCTTCATCACACGTTGATATGGAAAGTACGGTCAAACAAAGTAAAAAAGAAAGTTCTCACGATGCTTTTTCTTTTTCTTTACTACATGCGTTAAATATCAGCACAGATATGTCATTGCCTGAAAAAGCGCCATCACCACTATTTGTTATGCAAGAGGAAGAGTAAATGTCAAATAATAACCATACGCACAGCCATGCACATAACCATGACGGAAAATTAAGCATGGCAGTATTTATCAATATTTTACTTACTGTGGCCCAAGTTATCGGCGGGGTTTTATCAGGTAGTTTATCCTTGATTGCTGATGCGCTTCATAACCTCAGTGATGCAGGCGCTATCGTTATTGCGATTGTTGCGAGAAAAATTGCAAGAAAACCCGCTAATAGCCAAATGACTTTTGGTTTTAAACGGGCTGAAATTATCGGGGCATTAATCAACACTACTACCCTTATTATTCTTGGTATATATCTCATTTATGCCGCAGTTGAGAAGTACTTTAACCCTCAACCTATTGATGGTTGGATTGTTGTTTGGATTGCGACAATAGCCTTAGCGATTGATTCCATAACCGCGTGGTTGACTTATCAAGCAGGCGCGAAGAATAACTTGAATCTCAGAGCGGCATTTATTCATAATTTATCTGATGCCTTTGCTTCTGTCGTTGTCATTGTTGCGGGTAGTTTGATCATTTTATATCAATGGTATGTTGTCGATTTATTGGCAACCATACTTATCTCGGTTTATGTGGTGTACCACGGTATTATTTTAGCTAAGCAAAGTATTCGTATTTTAATGCAAGCGGTCCCCGTTGATATCGATATCGATAAGATTTGTAAGGATATCGAATCAATGGAGAATGTTGAAAAAGTAAGACACATTCATGTGTGGCAATTAGATGATAGCGAAGTGTATTTAGAAACCAGTGTTAACTTAAAAACGATGGAACAATTCCAAGATCTTAAGCCAATTAAAGATTTGCTCGCAGCTCAATACGGTATTCACCACTCGACCATAGAAGTGGTAGTAGGGAACACCTTGCAAATGGAGAATTGTTTTGAACTTGAGTAAACACCTGCTTTATTCAATGTATGCATTAACGCTTATTGCTTTTTTATTTGAAACAACAAATAGCGATATTTGGCTTCAAAATTTGTTATTCAATGCATCCAACCAAACGTGGTTAATTGATAAATATGAAGAGCCTTATCGTTTTATTTTTTACTTGTTGCCTAAATACAGCATTATTTTGTTGGCACTGTCGCTCATTGCTTTTTACGTTATCGCTTGTAGACGCAAGTACTCTAAGCACTTTCAAAAGCGATTATTAGTGGTTATTTTCTCTTTGATGTTAGTGCCGTCAGTCATCGGCGGTTTAAAAGCAACAACCAATGGTGCTTGTCCTGCGCAGCTTGAACTATATGGCGGCGATGTCCCTTATGTTAAGGCGTTTGAATTAATGCCTGAATCGTTTGAGTCAACTAAAAAGTACAAGTGCTTTCCTGCGGGTCATGCCAGCGGTGGTTTTGCCTTAATGTCATTATTCTTTTTGTTTTATCGTCCGAAATACCAATGTATTGCGATAGCGTTTGCTGTTTCTACTGGCTGGATTATGGGGAGTTATAAGATGGCGATAGGTGACCATTTTTTAAGTCACACACTAACAACGATGACGTTGTCATGGTTAATCATTTGTTTGATAGCCGCGGTAGTGTTTCGTACCTTACACTTTCCTAATTCCAAACCTAATGCTAAGAATAGCCAACAGGAGCCAATCAATGGGTACTAAGCAAAAGCCGACGGGAATAAAACGAATATACCTAGCAGCGGGGCATTCACTCAGAGCGTTTAAATGGCTGATAGCAAATGAAGCAGCGTTTAAACAAGAATTCTGGCTGTCAGTTCTTCTCGTTGTGGGCTGTTTATTCTTTCCATTTTCACTTTTTGAGTACGTGATTCTTTGGTGCGCTTTATTATTCGTATTGTTGGCAGAAATCTTCAATACCGCTATTGAGGCAGTAGTCGATAGAATTGGCGCGGAAATTCATCCGCTGTCAGGTTTAGCGAAAGACTTAGGCTCTTTGGCTGTGATGGTGAGCGTTATCATCGCAACTTTAATATGGGCTGGTGTATTTATTCAGCACTTGAGCTTATGAAGTGTAAATGTTATTAGAATGTATATAGCTATCAAATTCCTTATGAGTTGGATAACAAAAGGCAATATTGAGGAATTTAATGAACGCGATGCTATTACAACTATTAAAAAGCTAGAGCTTAAAAGGCAGCAATTAAAGTCTGAAGGCAATGGTAAAAAATTATCAACTGCAGAACTTAAACTGTTACTTTCTGCATACAATTACACTGGTAATGAGAAGCTATCTAATAAAATAGCTACAACCTTGATTGAAAGGCGTAATAACCGCGCAGAACAAGCATCCAGCAAAGAAGAAATAGATATTGCGAATAAACTGACTATAGATAATTTAGATATTCCATATTAAAAAGCATATTACATATTTTTGGTATGTGCTCTCAATAACACCAAAAATATGTAATGTAGACCTATTTTTAATAACTTCCCATAAAATACGACGAATATAGCCCTACAAATAAATAAAACACCAAGAATATGTTATGTACATACAAAGGTACAAGCTCTCAACACCAAAAATATGTTGCGTACATGCAAAGATATAAGCTCTCAACACCAAAAATATGTTACGTACATACAAAGATACAAGCTCTCAACACCAAAAAATATGTTACGTACATACAAAGATACAAGCTCTCAACACCAAAAATATGTTACGCATATACACAAATACAAACTTTCAACCTCAGAATTGTGTTAAATATATTAAAAAAGAGCTTAATCTATCATTTTGCATGCTAGCAATGAGACATATACTATAAAAATAGTGTATGTCGTCAGAACCTTATTCTAAAAAAGAACACCAAATATATGTAATCTAAACACCAAATATATGTAATCTAAACACCAAATATATGATCCGAAACACCAAATATATGATCTAAAACACCAAATATATGATCCGAAACACCAAATATATGATCTGCTATTGTATTTTTATCTTTTAATAACAATAACTTACAGACACCTATAGTTCTTATAGATCTTATAGTTTTAATAGATTTAATAGAATTAATAGGTACTGTGGATATGTGAATAAGTTAATGACGATTCTAACGAGTTAATTGGATCAACATCTTACTAACTCATTGGTGAAATAGTTAATAATCAAGACTAATTACTCTATTAAGCTACTATTAAAAAGAATTAAGCTTTAAAAACACTATGGAGTAACTAAATATCTGATCTTTGAAGCACCCCTTGATAAATCAAGGGGATTCTTGTCGTCAACGGTTTAAGCATTGTGATACTAGATCACTTTAGACTTCTAAAACCTCTTACAAGGTGAGCGTCTAGCGAACTACACCTATGTTTTAAAATTCCAGGGTAACAAGCTGTCGATATCGGGCTCAGGCTGGCACAGTTCATCAAGGCAAGCACAGATGTAATTAAATGGGATTAGACCATTTATCTTGGCGGTTTCCACAATGCTGTAAAGGGTGGCACTAGCATGGGCACCGTTAGCCGTTTGGCTAAATAACCAATTCTTTCGGCCTATCACAAACGGTTTTACCGCGCGTTCTGCTCTATTATTATCGATGCTAAGTCGGCCTTCATCAACATAGCGTATGAGCTTGTGCCATTGATTTGCCAGGTAATTAGCTGCCTCTATCAGTTTGCTGTTCCCCACTAAATTTGGCTGATCCTGCTCAAGCCATATTTTTAGCTTGCTAAGAATAGGCAGGCTAACCTCTTGTCTTGCCGTATATTTGTCATCCACACTTTTATCTTTGATGCGTGACTCAACGCCGTACAGTTTTTGGATAAGGCTCAATACCACATCCGCTTTGCCGGTTTTGTTTTTACCTTGTAGCTTTTTCGCGTCGATAAATTTACGACGAGCATGCGCCCAGCAGCCAATTAAGGTTGCCTCTGTTCTGGCATAGGCTTGATAGCCATCCACGTGCAAGTACCCTTGATATCCATCAAGATAATTGACCACGCAGGCGGCCGCGCGACTATTGTGGAAGTCGTAAAGTACGATATTAGGGATGGGATTATTCGGGTCTGGTGAATCTCGACCCGAGCAATACACCCACATGTAACTGTTTACTTTGTCCGATTTCACCACCTTTAATGGCGTTTCATCGGCAAACAGCGTGGGTTGCCTTAACAGCTCGGCTTTAAGCCGTTCAACTAATGGCGCGAAGAGTGAGGCTGATTTGTCTATCCAGCTGCTCATGGTCTGTCGACTGAGTTCAATACCGTATTGCTTAAACATCGCTTCCTGGCGATACAGCGGTAACCCGTATTGGTATTTACTGGTGATAAGCTGACTGAGCAAACTGCTGGTTGCAATGCCTTTGTTGATGGGCATGGCAGGCATTGAGGCTTGTTTAATCTGTGTCTGAGTTGAGGATTTATCACAGTGACGGCAGGCGTATTTAGGCCTAATATGCTCAATCACTTTGATTTTAGCGGGTATGAACTCAAGCTTTTCTGACTTATCTTCACCCATTTTATGTAGCTCACCGCCAAAGCAATCACAGGTTTTGTCGATGATGTCGTGAATAACCTGCTCACGAGGTAAGTCTTTTGGCAGTGGCTTACGCACCGGCTTTTTACGGGTATAGCTAATGGATTGTTGCTCTGCCTCAACTTCCTCAACAATTTCTTCCACTTCATTGAATAACTCGCCTTGCCCGGCAAAGCCTTCAGCACTTTTGCCGAATTGTTTTTGTTGGGCCAAGTTCCAGCGCTCTTCCAATGCCGCAATCTGGGCATCCTTCTGCGCTAACAGTTTTTCAAGTTCAGCAATGCGCTGTTTAAGGGCGAGTTCATTTTTCATGACGCCTATTTTAAGGCATCATCAAAGGCTTTGCAGTGCTAACTGAACTCACTTTGATGATCATCAATCGATCGCAAATATTAAAGCATTTGCTTACCTGCGACATCAATTTTACTGTGTCCAATCACATCATAACCCGATAATAACCAGTGTAATTGCTGCTCGCTTAAGGTCATGGTGGGTGACATGAGTTTGGGCCATTTGAACTTATGCTTATCTAATCGCTTATACCACAGTGCAAAACCGGTGTTATCCCAGTAAAGCAGTTTGAGTTTGTCACGGCCTTTATTACAAAACACAAATAGCGCACCACTGAGCACGGGTAGTTCAAGCTCTGCTTCCACCAACGCCCCCAGACCATTAATTGATTTTCGAAAATCAACGGCATCGGCACATAAATAGACGGTGGGTACATCAACGAACATCCTCATACCGTTAGCCCTTTAATAATGGCAACGATATCGGCCGTCGCTAAATCGATAGGAAACGTGAGTTGGCCGGTTAGCGTATCAAACTGCAGCGTATTTTGACGAGTTTGCGCGCAGACTTCAGTAGTTTGTTTTACCTGGACAAAACGTGATGATGTAAGGCACTGCGTGTGCACTGGCAAGGTGGAATTAGGCTGGTCTTTTGCCAGTAAAGCACGTTGTTTATAATAAGTCGTAATAGCGACATTATGGTGTTGGCAGAATTCAATATTAGTACCACTAAACGTACTGCGTTTCAGCAAAAGCTGCTGCCACTGTGCGCTTGTTCTGTAAGTTTTCATCACCTGTGCGTATTCTCATGACTTTGATCACCGATTCTCACCAGCTTTGATCGCTTGATTT
>NZ_JASDDE010000043.1:0-31767 GCF_030407565.1 Pseudoalteromonas sp. APC 3694 | reverse complement strand
GCTCGAACTCGTGACCTCGACCTTGGCAAGGTCGCGCTCTACCAACTGAGCTAGTGCCGCACTCTAGGTTCTAGGTTCTAGGTTCTAGGTTCTAGGTTCTATCAATATTAAACCTTGTTCCTTTAACCTTTAACCTTTCATCTTGAATCTTTAACTTAAGCTCAAATACACTAACCCCGCGGGGTTATCGTCTTGAGCGGGGCAGGATTCTACAATAATTAGGGTGCTTTGCAAGTATTTTTTATAAATTAAAAAACTTTTCTCGGTAAACCTTTAATTCCATAATCGAATCTTTAATGTCGTCTAACGCTAAATGTGACCCTTTTTTATTCACTTGAGCCAATACATCTGGTTTCCAACGACGAGCAAGTTCTTTAATGGTACTTACATCTAAATTACGGTAATGAAAAAAGTCTTCAAGCTCACGCATATACTTATTCATAAAACGACGGTCTTGGCCAATCGAGTTACCACACATAGGTGAAGCACCCGCTGGCACCCATTGCTTTAAAAACGCGAGGGTTTGCTCAACGGCATAAGCTTCATCGAAAGTACTTGCCTTACAACGCGCTGTAAGCCCTGATTTGCCATGCTGAGTTGTACACCACTCATCCATACCATCAAGTAGTTCATCACTTTGATGAATGGCAATGGTTGGGCCTTCGGCTAATATATTCAGATCAGCGTCAGTGACAACAGTTGCAATTTCAAGTATTTTGTCAGTCTCTGGTTCAAGTCCGGTCATTTCCAGATCGAGCCAAATTAAATTTGATTTATTAATAGTCATAATTACCTTAAACGGTGCTTTTCTTTAGATCCAACGCATTTCAATATATCATATTAGCATCAACCGTCGAGCTAAAGCTTTTTTTGGCAAACTCGGCATTTAACTCAGGTTATAGGCCTCAAGTGGCAAAACAGAAAAAATTAAGTAAAGGCCAATCCCGTAGGATCAAGGCCAATCATCAAAAGCGCTTATCGAATGCCGATACAAAACCGGCAAAAGTCGGCGCGCAAGAATGGCAAACAGATAATTTAGGTCAAGTGGAAAATGCGATTGTTATTAGCCGCTTTGGACAACATGCCGATGTAGAAACACAAAACGGTGATGTATTACGTTGTAATATTCGTCGTACCGTATCGAACTTGGTTTGCGGCGATGAAGTATTGTTTCGCCGTGCAAAAGTAAGTGAAGGTGATTTAGCGGGTGTTATTGAAGCAACTCAAGAGCGCCGTTCACAACTCACGCGCCCCGATTTTTATGATGGGGTTAAAGTGATTGCCGCTAACATTGATCAAATTTTAATGGTTTCAGCGGTACTGCCAGAGTTTACCCCGAGCATTATTGACCGCTATTTAATTGCCTGTGAAGACATGGGTATCGAACCCATTTTAGTACTTAATAAAATTGATTTAATTGATGAAGCTGGTTTAAACGAAATACAACAAATCCTCGACATTTACCGTAAGCTTAATTATCAGGTGCTGCTGGTTAGTAATATAACTGGCGAAGGCATTAATGAGTTAAAAGAAGTACTTGCGGGCAAAAACAATATTTTTGTTGGTCAAAGTGGCGTGGGTAAATCTACCTTAGTTAACACTGTACTGCCGGATGCTGAAATTTTGACTAAAGAAGTGTCTGAAAACAGCGGGCTTGGCCAGCACACCACCACGGTATCGCGCCTTCATCATTTACCGAGTGGGGGTAATTTAATTGACTCACCGGGAATTCGTGAATTTGGCCTATGGCATTTAGATGTTGAACGCGTCACTTGGTGCTTTAAAGAATTTAGAGAATTTATAGGCGGATGCCGGTTTAGAGATTGTAAACATTTAAACGATCCGGGCTGTATAATTAAACAAGCGGTAGTCGATGGCGATATTTCAAAATTACGCTTTGAAAGCTACCACCGTATTTTAGAAACCATGGCCGATGGCCGTGCAGGCGCTCGTGCGCCCCGCGTATAATAAGGGAATAACCTGTGAGTTTAGATAAATTTAAAATCGCCATGCAGTATGCCATGCCAAAACACTTTATTTCTCGTGTGGTAGGTAAACTTGCTGCAGCAAAAGCCGGTGCGTTAACAACCGCATTAATTAAATTATTTATTAAACAATATAAAATAGATATGAGCGAAGCTAAATATTCAGATCCGGCTCATTACAAAAGCTTTAATGAATTTTTTACCCGTCCGTTAAAAGACGGTGTGCGTCCTATGGTTGAAGATGACGATATTATTATTCATCCAGTAGACGGCGCAATTAGCCAACTAGGCGACATTGTTGATGGTCAACTTATTCAAGCTAAAGGTCACGATTACAGCTTACAAGCATTGTTAGGTGGATCACAAGACGACACAACCGCGTTTTTAGGCGGTAAATTTGCAACTATTTACTTGGCACCAAAAGATTACCACCGTATTCATATGCCAATTGATGGCACGCTAAGCAAAATGATTTATGTACCGGGCGATTTATTTTCAGTAAACCCACTTACCGCTCAAAACGTACCAAATTTATTTGCCCGTAACGAGCGTGTAGTAGCTATTTTTGAAACTGAAATTGGCCCTCTAGCTATGGTTTTAGTAGGCGCAACTATTGTTGCCAGCATAGAAACTATTTGGGCTGGCACAGTGACTCCACCAGCTGGCAGTGATGTGTTTAGCTGGAACTACCCAACTAAAGGCGAAAACGCGATCACCCTTAAGAAAGGGGAAGAAATGGGTCGCTTTAAATTAGGCTCAACGGTTGTGCTCGCATGGGGTGCGAACAAAGCAGAAATATTAGACGATCAACTCCCAGAGGTAGTTACTCGTTTAGGCACTGCCTTTGCAAAAATTGATGATTAATAGGTAGTGCCAGTTCGAGCTTAAAAAACACCGCGTTTATTTTCAATAACCGCGGTGTTCTTTTCTTGTAGACGGAGAGCTTACTCACGTTAAAAGCCAAGCTTTTCATTACTCATACCCGCCACACTCTTTACACGCTAAATCCTTAGTCATCTTAAAATACTGTTGCTTTAAGCTTAATGCGTCAAACGTTATAAACACATTCCCCTTAAAATGACCTAACAACATATTGAGGGTTAATTGTGCCTGCATTGACCCAACAATCCCAAGTAAAGGGCTAATTACCCCGGCATTACTACAATTTATAACCGGTGCATCGCTACTTTGAGGGAAAACACAGCCGTAACATGGACTGTCACTTTGTCTAAAATCAAACCCCATTAATTGCCCTTGAGTTGCCAGCGCAGCCCCTGTAATTAAGCGAGTGTTATTAGCAATGCAATAGCGATTAACCGCATAACGGGTACTAAAGTTATCAGAGCAATCAAGCACTATGTCGGCGTTTTTTAAGAGCAACGCACTGTTGGTATCATCCAGCTTTTGAGTGTGGGTTATTATATTTATTTGATTGTTAAGGCTCGCAAGCACTTTTCCAGCCGCGCGAACTTTGTTTTGCCCCAAATGATTTACTTTATAGAGCACTTGGCGCTGCAAGTTCGACAGTTCAACTACATCGTCATCAATTAAAATAAGCGACCCAATGCCAGCTGCCGCTAAATACAGCAGCGCAGGACTACCTAAGCCACCTGCACCAACTACGGCAACCGTTGAACGTTTCAGCATTAACTGCCCGTCAAGCCCCACTTCATCAAGTAATATGTGGCGGCTATAACGTAGAGTTTCTTTGTCGCTGAGCTGCTGCGTTTGCATGTTAGCAGGCATTCTCATTTATCACCGATTTTAAGGTATTGATTGCCTCTACATAATCATCAGCCTCGGTAATAGCACGCACCACGGCTACACTGCCCACGCCCGTTTTAGCAACCTCTTGCGCCCTATTTAAATCAATACCGCCAATAGCGACTGTAGGGTAACTCTGCATAAGCGGTACAAATTTATTGAGCTTTTCAAGCCCTTGTATTTGCCCTGTCATGTCTTTGGTGGTGGTAGGATAAATCGCGCCAAAGGCCATGTAGCTTGGGCGGTAATTATGCGCCCGAAGCATTTCATAAAACCCATGGGTAGAGAGACCAAGTCGCAGGCCTGCTTCTTTTATAGCAACTAAGTTTGCACTCTCTAAGTCTTCTTGCCCTAAATGCACCCCATAGGCGCCATGTTTGATGGCAAGTTGCCAGTAATCATTTATAAATACCTGCGCATTATACTGCTCACCCAAGGTGACCGCTTTGGCAATCAGTTCATCTAGCTCATTCTGCGTTTTATTTTTAACACGAAGCTGAGCTGTTTTAATTCCTTGCTGTAAGCACTTTTCTAGCCATTCAATACTATCAACCACACCATAGAGGCCAAGCTTTTTACTTTCACAGGCTGCAAAATCAGCAGCCATATTAAAATCAAGCGGCACATCAAAATCCAACTCATCACCTAACCAGCTACCCGGTTCAATCACCTGAGGGTAATGCGCTAAATCGGTAGGAAACTGCGTTTGTACAACCGGCCCTATGCCCTCGCCATAGCGAACTGATTGCTTTAAACCTTGGTTTATATAGGCTTTAGCTAAAATAAACGCATCTTTTAACGGATAGTCTTTTGCAAGACACGCAGCAATTACTGACGCCATACTGCACCCTGTACCATGGCTATGAGGAACTTGAATTTTTTCATTACCTAGCCAATAGTCTTCAGCGTTTTGTGTGCAGTAATCAATGCAATACCCGCTTGGGTAATCCCAATGTCCGCCTTTAATCACCACCGCTTTTGCGCCCCACGCCATCAGCTTACTCGCCGCTTCTTTAATCGCTGCAGGGCCAATTAAATACACACCCGTTAATAACTGGGTTTCGTGGGTATTTGGGGTAATTACATCCACCAGCGGTAGTAAACATTCTTTTATCGCACTTACGGTGTCTTCTTCTGTTAGTAAGTCACCGCTTGAGGCAATAGCCACAGGGTCATACACAATAACCGGCGGGGTTGGCCATTTGGCTTTGTAATGGCTTATGTGCTCACTAATTAACTGAATTTGCTGCACATTGGCAAGCATACCAATTTTTATCACTTTGGCTTTCATGTCTTTTTCAAGTGCAAGCAACTGGGACTCAATAATATCGGTAGACACTGCATTAATGGCCTCTACACCTAAGCTATTTTGAGCGGTAAGCGCGGTGATTGCTGTACAACCATGCACACCAAAACTTTGCATTGCCTTAATATCGGCTTGAATACCCGCGCCGCCGCCAGAATCAGAGCCAGCAATTGTCCACACTACGTTTGTCATATTTTTCTTTCCTTACTGCTGATGCCAAAATGGCATACCCATTGTTGGGGTTGAGGGGGTTGCAACGTCTTTTTCGGGCATTGCTTTGGCATTGTATGCAAAGCGCCCTGCCTCTACCGCAGCTTTAAATGCACGGCTCATAGTCACTGGGCAACCCGCCCCTGCAATGGCTGAATTTAATAATACAGCATCATACCCTAATTCAAGTGCTTGGCAGGCGTGCGATGGTAAACCTAACCCGGCATCAACAATTAATGTTGCATTAGGCAGGCGTTCTCTAATGGTTTTTAAATTATAACTATTTAACAATCCTTTACCGGTGCCAATAGGCGCGCCCCACGGCATTAGCACCTCACAGCCTAATCCATTCAAGCGCTGACACAGCACTAAATCATCAGTGCAATAAGGCAGTACTTTAAACCCATCATCAATCAATATTTTTGTGGCTTCAAGTAATGCAAAGGGATCGGGCTGTAAATTATAGTCATCGCCTATTAATTCAAGTTTTATCCAATCGGTAGCAAATACTTCTCGGCACATTTTAGCTAGGTTAATAGCCTCTTTGACGCTGTGGCATCCGGCAGTATTAGGCAGTATTTTTAAACCGGTGTTTTTAATTAATTGCCAAAAATCATTCCCTGCCGCCGCGTTTTGTTGTCGTCTAAGTGACACGGTGACTATCTCAGCACCTGAGGCTTTAATTGATTGCGTCATGATATCTGGTGACGGATATAACGCAGATCCAATTAACAAGCGACTATTGATTGGTTCACCATAAATTGTTAAACAGTCTTTGCTTTGCATAGCACTATCCACCTTGGATAGGTGACAATAACTCAATACTGTCACCTTCATTTAAAACAACGTGGCTATGGCGACTCTGAGGAATAAACTCTCCATTTACAGCCACGGCATAAGGCGCCATTGCACCCACGTTTTTTACTATTTCCAGCAGTGCATGGCTAGTCACATTTAAAAGCTCACCATTAATTGTAATGTTCATTTAATACTCACTCTATTTGCGATAGTGCTTGTGCTACAAGCGCGGGTGTCAACATATAGCCGTGGCGATACAAGCCATTAATACTGATAACCTTATTCGTTTTTTTTACCTGTGGGCGATTATCGCTAAACGCTGGGCGTAAGCCTGTTTGAATATTTAATAATCGCGCTTCGGCAAAACCACTGTGAACAGTGTAGGCCGCTGATAGTAGTTCAAGGGTTGAGCGCACAGTTGCAGGACCTGTATCTTGCGATTCGATCTCCGTTGCCCCTATGACATATTCATGATTAGGTTTAGGTGCAATATAAATAGGGTAACGCGGATGCATTAACCGCACAGGCCGCGTTAAGTTAACCTCAGGGGCGTATAACCTTGCCACTTCCCCGCGCACGCCTCGAAGTGGCTGATCTTGTTTGGCTCCAAGCCCTCTGCAATCAATAATGTAATCAAACTCTCGATTATTCACTTTATTATCAAAGATGCTGGCGCGTTGATTAAACACAAACTTTACTTTGCGCTTATTTAGCAACCTAAAGCTGGCTTTATAAAAGGCTTGGTTATCTATTTGCGCTTCACCGGGTAAAAATAGCCCTTGATTAAAACGCCCTGTAAGCTCAGGTTCTAAATCCGCTATTTGCTGCGTATTAACCGCTTTGGCACTAAAATTTAGTAACGGCTTTATTCGCTGTGCAAAACTTTGTAAGTCGCCTTTATCCTGCGGGTGAGCAACCACTAAGGTGCCCTGCTGTTGAAAGAACACCTCACTGTTTAACTCATCTAAAATAGCAGGCCAGCGAGCAATAGAATCTACTCCCAATAGCGCTAAATCATGTTCACACATAACCGATTCAGCTAGTGGTGCCAGCATAGCCGCCGCCACTTTACCGGCACTGTTCTGAGTATGTTCATCATCGGCTTCAAATACGGTAATACGGTGCTGCTTACTTAACTCAAGCGCGGCCAACCGCCCTGCTAAACCAAAGCCCACCACAGCAATGTTATAAAACATAAACACTCCTACATTTAGCTGCGAGTTGCGGGTCTCTGGCTTCGAGCAACAAGATGTTAAGATAAACATTTCGCTACTCGATGCTCGATGCTCGCAACTCGCAACCTATTTTAAGTTGCTTTATGGTAAATCTCTGAGCCTGTTTGTTTAAACTCTTCAGATTTGGCTTTCATCTCGGCCTCTACATCAACCATTTTGATTTCAATGGCATCACCCACGTTATTAGGATCAATACCGCGCGCTTCTAGATCTTTGGCGTAGTCACGTACTTCTTGGGTTATTTTCATCGAACAAAATTTAGGGCCACACATGGAGCAAAAGTGGGCTACTTTACCTGATTCTTGTGGCAGTGTTTCATCATGGTATTCACGGGCGCGAACAGGGTCTAAACCAATATTAAACTGGTCATGCCATCTAAATTCAAAGCGCGCTTTTGATAGCGCGTTATCTCGCTCTTGTGCGCCAGGGTGACCTTTCGCTAAATCGGCGGCATGAGCGGCAATTTTGTAGGTAATAAGGCCTTCTTTAACGTCTTCTTTATTTGGCAAACCTAAATGCTCTTTGGGTGTTACGTAACACAACATGGCACAGCCATACCAAGCAATCTGCGCTGCACCAATACCCGAGGTTATATGGTCATACCCAGGGGCAATATCTGTTGTCAGTGGGCCTAAGGTATAAAATGGCGCTTCATCGCAATGTTTAAGTTGCTCATCCATATTGGCTTTGATCATATGCATAGGCACATGTCCAGGGCCTTCTATGAACACTTGTACATCATGCTTCCAAGCTATTTTAGTCAGTTCCCCTAAGGTACGCAGCTCACTAAATTGCGCTTCATCGTTCGCATCAGCAATAGAGCCCGGACGTAAACCGTCCCCTAGTGAAAAACACACATCGTATTGTTTTAAAATTTCACAAATATCTTCAAAGTGAGTGTATAAGAAGTTTTCTTTATGGTGCGCTAAACACCATTTAGCCATAATTGAGCCACCACGTGACACAATACCGGTTACGCGTTTTGCTGTCATTGGCACATAACGCAATAGCACACCAGCATGAATGGTAAAGTAATCAACGCCTTGTTCTGCTTGTTCAATCAGAGTATCGCGAAATATTTCCCAGGTTAGGTCTTCTGCTACACCATTGACTTTTTCAAGTGCTTGGTAAATTGGAACAGTACCAATAGGGACTGGCGAATTACGCACCAGCCATTCACGGGTTTCGTGAATGTAACGTCCTGTTGATAAATCCATTACGGTGTCGGCACCCCAGCGGGTTGACCACACCATTTTTTCTACTTCTTCTTCGATAGATGAACCCACTGATGAATTACCAATATTGGCGTTAACTTTAACTAAAAAGTTACGACCAACAATCATAGGCTCGGTTTCTGGGTGATTAATATTGTTAGGTAAAATAGCGCGTCCGCAAGCAATTTCAGCACGCACAAATTCAGGAGTAATAAACTCAGGGATACTCGCGCCAAACGACTCCCCTTTATGCTGCGCAGCTAGTAACTCTTCACGTATTTGCGCACGCCCCATATTTTCACGTATCGCTACATATTCCATTTCTGGGGTGACTATCCCTTGGCGGGCATAATGCATTTGGGTGACATTTTTACCTGCTTTTGCACGGCGAATTTTTGGTAAATGTTCAAAGCGAATATGATCTAGCCCATCATCAGCCATACGCTGCTGTGCAAACTGTGAGGTTACCGACTCTAGTACTTCGGTGTCATTACGGCTCTCAATCCATTGTTCACGGTATTTATTAAGTCCCTTGCGCACATCCAATTTAAATTCAGGATCGGTATACGGGCCTGATGTATCGTAAACACGCAGTGGTGCATTTGACTCATACACTGGGTTTTGTTCATCACCACCAATAAAAGTATCGCTCAATGTGATTTCACGCATACCCACACGTACGCCTTGCTGGCTACCTGCAACGTATACTTTATGGGAGCTTGGAAACGGCTGACCGGTTAAGTTATAAATATAATCTGATGCGGCCGCACGAGTTTCGCGACGGGTGGCTTTATTTGTTGTATTTGACATGACTTACCTCATTGCTAAAGGGTTGTCTTGTCAGATATTCCGCTGAGGAATAGAGAAAGATCGTAAAGTAGCTTTATGCGACTTTGCGGCCTAAGACGGATGTTGCTTTTTTGTGCGCATAAAAAAAGACGCACAAGCGTCCTAGTTAGGCAGCTTGTTCCCTACGCAGGTATTAACCTGATCAGGTTCACGGATCCCGCTTTCGCGATCTCAGCCTAAATAAAACTTAGGCACTCCGACAAGTATTTGAATTGTTCGTTGATTTGATAATGTTTTGATCAAATCTGCGATGAGTGTACGTCAGTTGAAAATTCCCTGCAAGGGGCTGTTTTTCAAAACTCAAAAATTATTTTGGGATAAACACAAATTTTTGTTCAGCTTGCATTACCAATGTTTGGTCTTGCATGTTAAGCACTGCACCTTGCTGCAGAGCTTGTAAAAACTGTTGTTCAAACTCATCCAGTTCAGGGCCACATGATTTACGTGTCATACCTAATTTGCTTACGCTCAGGCTACTGTCTTCAAGTGAGCCTTCACCAAAAAACTTATTACATCCGGCAAAGCCGTTTATTTGTAGCGCTTCTATAAAACTCATTGATGCTTTAAAAGATGCGGGAATAGCCAAATCATCAACCTTTGATAATTGCCATTGTGTATATTTTAGCTGCTCAGTGGTAACTGTCCCTGTTGATGCGCAACCAACACATAAACCGATTACGAGCATCGGTATTGCTGCTAATTTCATGTTACTACTAACTTATTGTCTAATTAATGTAATAGTATCAATATTTGTCAGGTTTATCCGTTAAAAATGCATATTTTAAATGTAAATTTTTGTTTAAAATTCATGCTATTTAAAACTATGCAACGGCTTGGAATAAGTTATCTATCTGTGGTGGTAAAAATGGCCGACCTTTCTCATTAACCGATGTACCAATAACTAAGGCATTGAGCATCATTTTTTCATCTTGTTTGCGCACTACCGTTTGTTTAAATGCAAACTTAAGACGACTAATACGCACAGGCTCTACCGCCACATAAAACTCATCCCCTGGTAGTAGGGAATGTTTGTAATCCATTTCACTGCGTATCACCACTAAGTTAATTTTATCTTTCGCAAGTTGTGCAAAATCAACGCCGTGTGCGTATAAAAATTCGTGGCGAGCGTGCTCAAGATAATTAAAATAAACACTGTTATTCACAATACCTTGTAAGTCACATTCGTAGTCGCGTACCTTAAAGTCTACTTTAAAGGTCATATTAGTAATCCCAATTATTTAACGTATAATTGCCGCGTTTATAGCACAAGTGTTGAAATAATTGCTACCATACAAGTCCCTAAAATGGAGTTAAGTAACCTAATGAACCTACGTTTGTCTTTAATTACAGCCACGTTATTACCCCTGCTCGCAGCACCTATATATGCTAACGCAGATGACACCGAACTAGAGAAAATCATTGTTACCGGTGACTTTCAGCAAGAAAGCATTCAAACATTAAGCGCCAGTGCCAGCTTATTTTCTGAAAATGAAATGAATCAACGTGGTGCAACATATTTAGACGAAATGTTAGCCAGTGCAGCCAATGTAAACTTTGCTGCTGGTGCGTCTCGCGGTCGTTATATTCAAATTCGCGGTGTCGGTTTACGCTCGCAGTTTGTTGACCCGATAAACCCATCTGTGGGCTTAGTAATTGACGGTATTAATTATTCAGGCTTAGGTGGTAGTTCATTATTGTTTGATATTGACCAAGTAGAAATTTATCGCGGTCCTCAAGGTACACGTTTTGGCGCCGATGGCATGGCGGGTATGATTCAAATGCAATCAGCTAGTGCAACCAGCGATCCTAGCTTAAAATTACATTTAGGCGCTGGCACTTATAACAGCCACGAAGCAGGCCTTGCTGCTAGTACCGGTTTAACCGATGATACCAGTGCCCGCGTTAGCTACTTTCGCAGAAAGTCTGACGGCTACGTAGACAACCTTTATTTAGATAAACCCACTCAAGATCAAGATGAGCAAGTTGCACGCTTTAAATTAAACAGCCAACTCACAGCTCATTTAAATTCAGAACTTAACCTGCATTATATTGATATTAATAACGGCTACGATGCATTTACTCTTTATAATTCTCGCAACAGCCTTGCTGATCAACCAGGCGAAGATAATCAACAAAGTTATGCTATTGGCCTGAATAATACTTACACTGGTTTTGATGCCTTTGATGTCAACTTAAACCTTTCAGCCATTGATACAGAACTTTTTTATAGCTTTGATGAAGACTGGGTGTGTAACGATACTAATAAGCCGCAATTATGTGCCGCTGGTTTACATCCTGATGGTTATAGTTCAACAGATATTTATAGCCGCGATCGTGATGATCAAGCGCTCGATCTGCAATTTACTGGTAAAGCAGGTAACTGGGTTGCGGGTATTTACTATCAAAACCGTGATGTGGATTTAGAGCGTCAATATACGTGGTTAGCCAACCCATTTGCTTCAACCTATGAAACTAATAACATTGCAGCTTATGGCCAATTAGCCACAGCAATTGGCCCAAAAACTACGCTTATTACTGGTTTACGAGTTGAGCAATATCAAGGAGATTACACCGATAGTAACGGTTTTATTGAAGAAACTGACGATATTATGCTCGGTGGTAAAATTGCACTTGAATACCAAGTTATTGACCGTACCATGATTTATACCAGTATCACGCGCGGTTACAAAGCCGGTGGGATTAATTCAGAAGCGCTAGCAAAAGCAAAAGATGAAGGGTTAAGTTTAGATGCTGATTTTTTCAAACAGCATACTAGCTTTGATCCAGAGTACTTATGGAGTGGTGAGTTTGGTGTTAAAGGCAGCTCATTGGATGATAAGTTTACCCTGCGTTTAGCTGCATTTTATATGCACCGTGACAATATTCAGTTAAGGTCGTGGCAAGTATCAGACCAACAATTTACCGGTTATGTCGCCAATGCCAGCTCTGGCAGTAACTATGGCCTTGAAATTGAAGGCAGCTATCAACTAACACCAAACTTATTTATTACCGGAAGTGCCGGATACTTAGACACTAAAATTAATGACTTTGTTACTAAATCTGGTTTAAATCAAGACGGTCGTGAGCAAGCACAAGCGCCTAAATATCAATATGCATTTAGTGCACGCTACAATGTTACTGATGAGTTATATGCTATGTTAGGTGTTGAAGGTAAAGATGATTATTACTTCTCCGATAGCCATAATGCACAAGCTCCAAACACAAACTTAGTGAATGTAAGCCTTGGTTACGAAGCCGATATGTGGGCTGTACGCGCATGGGCACGTAATGTGTTTGATGAAACCGTTCCAACTCGCGGTTTTGAATTTGGCAACAACCCGTTAGATGGTTACGCAACCCAAACTTACACACAATTAGGCGAGCCTCGCGTAGCCGGTGTTACGTTTACGCTTAATTTGTAATACTGCGACCAGTTGTCAGTTCGAGAATAAAAAACACCGCGTTTAATGCAAGCGCGGTGTTTTTTTATCTGATAGCTGACCGCTTTAAGCTATTAGCTGCTTTAAGCTCTTGCCACATCAAACGCAATCACCTCTTTTATTTTTTGCTTATTGGTTGCTAGCATCACTAATCTATCAATTCCCAATGCAACCCCCGCACATTGCTCTAAACCATGCTCTAATGCGGCAATTAAACGCGTATCCATAGGTACTTGTTTTAAGCCACTAGCAGCGCGGTAGGCGTTATCTTGGTTAAACCTTTTTGCTTGCTCTTTGGCATTGGTGAGTTCATTAAAGCCGTTGGCTAACTCCATATTTTTATAATAAAGCTCAAAGCGCCCTGCAACTCGCTGATCGTGTTCACAAATTTGTGCAAGTGCCGCTTGCGATGCGGGAAAGTGATACACAAAACAGGGGATGTCTTGACCAATAGTCGGCTCTACTTTCATACAAAATAATAATTGCAGTAAGGTATCTTTATGAGTCTCGTTTTTAGCAATATCAGCAAAGCCATGTTCGCATGCGAGTTGTTGTAGCTGCGTGATAGAGGCAGTTAATGGATCAAGCCCTAGCGTGCGTTCAAATGCGTGTTGGTAGGTAATCCGCTCTGCAGGCGCAACCTCAAGAATAAGCTGCATCAGCTCATCTATTTCATTCATTAAAGCAAATTCGTCAAACCCAGGACGATACCATTCGAGCATTGTAAATTCAGGGTTGTGATGACTGCCCGCTTCTTCATTTCTAAATGCCTTACAAAGCTGGAAAATAGCGCCTGAGCCGGCCGCTAACAAGCGTTTCATCGCAAACTCTGGAGATGTTTGCAAAAACAGGGGAAGCCCACCAGCATGACCTGGGCCGACAAATGTAGTATCAAAGCTGGCTAAATGTACATCGGTTACACTGGCAGCACTTAAACTTGGTGTTTCGACTTCCATTACATTACGAACATAAAAGAATTCACGAATGCTGCGCATAATCGCTGCTCGTTGCTTGAGTGTATCTATGCTGGCACTCGGCGCCCAAAGATCTGCTGACATATTTTCTCCAAAAAAAATCCCAGCTTAAGCCGGGATTTAATTAATAAGGCGTGTTACAGCTTACTTAACACGGCTTACGTATTCACCATTGCGAGTGTCTACTTTAATTACTTCGCCAATTTGTACGAATAATGGAACACGTACTACAGCACCTGTGCTAAGCGTTGCTGGTTTACCACCCGTGCCTGCTGTATCACCTTTAAGGCCAGGGTCGGTTTCAGTGATCTCAAGCTCAACAAAGTTTGGTGGAGTTACAGCAATTGGGCTGCCGTTCCATAATGTAATAGTACATACATCGTTTTCAACTAACCATTTGCCAGCATCGCCCAGTGCTTTTTCATCAGCAGCGATTTGTTCAAATGTTTCGTTGTTCATGAAATGCCAAAATTCACCGTCTGTGTATAGGTACGCTAAATCGGTATCCATTACATCAGCACCTTCAACCGATTCACCCGATTTAAAGGTTTTTTCAAGTACCTTGCCAGAGATAAGCTTACGGATACGAACACGGTTAAACGCTTGGCCTTTACCCGGTTTTACCATTTCATTTTCTAAGATACTGCAAGGTTCGCCGTCCATCATAATTTTTAGGCCGCCCTTGAACTCGTTGGTGCTATAATTCGCCATCGTTTCCTCTATTTATATTTTTCGAGTAATCTACGTGCCAATGATACAAAGAAATGAAGCAAATTTGCATAAAAACTGGCAAAAAGAATTAGCAAATGTAGTTACCTGCCCAAAAGTGTTGCTAGAAATGGTTGGTTTATCGAGCCAAGTCCATGAAAACGACATAAAAGCTCGTAGCTTGTTCCCTGTTCGTGTGCCATTGCCTTTTATAAAAAAAATTCGTCACGGCGATGCAAATGACCCTTTATTGCTGCAAGTTATGCCCCGCCATCAAGAGTTTTTAACTAAATCGGGGTTTAATAAAGACCCGTTACTTGAGCAAGATAACAATCAACCGGGTCTGTTACATAAATATAAATCGCGTGTTTTAGTCATGTTTAAAACCGGTTGTGCTGTAAATTGCCGCTACTGCTTTAGACGCCATTTTCCTTATCAAGAAAACCAACTGAATAAACGTAGTCTTATTGATGCATTGAGCTATATAAAATCGGATAAAAATATTAACGAAGTGATTTTAAGTGGTGGCGATCCACTAATGGCCAAAGACGATGCTATTAGCTGGTTTTTAGATGAGCTTGAGCAAATACCACAAATTAAACGCATGCGCATACACAGCCGCTTGCCTGTGGTTATTCCTGCACGTATTACTGAACAATTATGTGAAAGATTAGCAAAGTCACCATTAAAAATTATATTCGTTAATCATATTAACCATGCAAACGAAATAGATAATGACTTTAAAAACGCCATGAACATGCTCAAAAAAGCAGATGTGCTACTGTTAAACCAGGCGGTTATTTTAAAAGATGTGAACGATACAGTTGATGCGCAAATAAACTTAAGTGAAGCGTTATTTGATGCGGACGTACTGCCTTATTATTTACACTTACTGGATAAGGTAGAAGGCGCAAGTCATTTTGATATTGACGAACAACAAGCAATAAAAATTCAGGCCGAGCTACTAAAAGCCCTGCCAGGATTTTTAGTGCCTAAACTAGTTCGGGAAATAGGAGGTCAAAAAAGTAAAACCCCTATCGACCTCAAATTAGTTTAAACATAAACGTTTACATTATTCCCAAGTGTTGCAGTGACCGACTTAGCCGGTGTTTGCGCACTTGAAGATTGTGTAGCACCTTCAATAAGTGCCAGTGCAGCGGCACCATCAGCTTGCTGTTGCTTTTTAGATAAAGCAGCAGTTAATACTTCTGCGCCTTGGCCTGCACCAGGCATTGTAGATAGATTTCCACCTGATATATTCATAACTCACACCTGACTTTTAACTGTAATACACGTATTATAGTCGCTGAATTGGTAAATTAATTCACCAACCCACTTAAGTATTTATCGGCAACATTGCACTAAGCTTTAGGAAAACCATGGATTCTATAATTGAACAACTCAACGCCAACTTAAAAATTGTTTACCGTCAGGCACTTGACGCTGACAAAAAACTCGATGAGTTACAACAGCAAGGTCACGGAAAATTTAAAGCCTTATTTGCCGAGGACGCTGGATTTAGTTTCGAAGCTAAACGTTTTAAGCCTTACGTGTTAGACGTTGCCGCTGATGTAGAAAGCTTATCGAGCGACGGTTTGGATGAAGAAAAACTAAAACAAGCGGTTATTAAACTACAAAATTTACTAACGCTGTTAGCGACCTTTAAATAAAAATGAGCGACTTCTTTGCAAAGCATCTACCAAAGTAGATGCTTTGCATTATTAGCTAGATACGCGGTAATATTTGCTCACCAAACCACTCTGTTAATAAGCGTTTTTCATAGTAAAATGCTTCGTCTCGACCCATTTTAATTTTATCCATAAAGCCCATATCTTTTAAGCTCACGTTTTCTTCTTGTGCGACAACACCACTTTCATTACTAAGCACATAGTTAAATTCAATCCGTGGAAAGTGAATGGGTTTAACCACCCGAATTTCGTTAACACCGCCATAGCGCACGTCACCAGCTAAATCTAAATCGGTTACTTCAATTTTTAAACTATAATTTTTAGGAAGCTGCTCACTGAGCTTTGCAAAGTGCTCATCAATATTTTTGGCAATTTGCTTATGGTATGAGCCTTTAGTTTGGTTTGATGGGCGTACATCGCGATAATCATTAAAGTCATGCCATTTCACTTGAGCCTCACCCGCGCAAACAACACTCGGTAGTGCAATACACATCAACATTGCTATTTTTTTAACTAAGTTCATACGTTTCTCCAACGAGTATTTTGATCATTGTGATCAATTGAATATTTTACAAATCGCTATACATCACTTTAGCAATTACATATGAACTATAACTTAATCTTTACGCTGAGGTGTTATTAAAATTGCACAAAATGTAATCGAAAGTACAGCTTGCGATGTTACGATTGCAAAACAAACAAAATAATACATGTAAAAGCTCAGTATTTATGGTGAAATTAACTTAATTGAACAGAGATTTCCAAGGAGCATTCATGGCAATTTTAGTAACCGGTGGCGCAGGCTATATTGGCTCACACACCGTTTTAGAACTTTTACAGCAAGGCAGCGAGGTTATCGTTATCGATAACTTAAGTAACTCCTCTGAAGAGTCACTTGAAAGAGTGAAAAAAATAACTGACAAAGCAATTACTTTTTATCAAGGTGATATTTTAGATAAACCCTTTTTAGACTCGGTATTTGCCAAGCATACCATTGAAAGTGTGATTCATTTTGCTGGCCTAAAAGCCGTGGGAGAATCGGTCGTAAAACCCATTGAGTATTATCAAAATAATGTACAAGGTACACTAACACTAGTTGATGCTATGCGTGATGCGGGTGTATTCAAACTGGTATTTAGCTCATCCGCCACTGTATACGGCGACCCAGCAAGCTTACCAATACGCGAAGACTTCCCCGTTGGCGGTACAACCAATCCATATGGTACGTCTAAACTAATGGTTGAAATGATGTTGCAAGATATCGCTAAATCAGATGAGCGCTTCGCGTTTGCTATTTTGCGCTACTTTAATCCTGTCGGTGCACATGAGTCAGGTTTGATTGGTGAAGACCCTAATGGTATTCCTAATAATTTATTGCCTTTCATTTCACAAGTTGCGGTTGGCAAATTAAAGCAACTTGCTGTATTTGGCGACGATTATGATACGGTTGATGGTACTGGCGTTCGTGATTACATTCACGTTGTAGATTTAGCCCTAGGGCATTTAAAAGCACTTGATAAAATAGCCGCAGAAACCGGTGCGCTTGTTTATAACCTTGGTACAGGTAACGGCTATTCAGTATTACAAATGGTCAATGCGTTTATTAAGGCTAGCGACCAAGCAATCCCTTATGCGGTGTCACCTCGTCGCCCAGGTGATATTGCAGCCTGTTATGCTGCGCCAGAAAAAGCCCTTAGTGAACTAGGTTGGCAAGCTGAGCGTGGTATTGATGTCATGATGCAAGATACTTGGCGCTGGCAATCAAATAATCCAAATGGATATAAGTCATAAAGGCTTCTTTAAGTTATCAGCTTAAAATTAAAACACCGCATTTAAATTAAATGCGGTGTTTTAATGTTGTACTTACCAATTTTGCATTTCTACAATCCGTGACTGGGTTCGCGCATATTCAAAACTTAACTTTTTACCTTGGTATAACTCGTTTATGTCGGCCTGGGCATTAATTACTAGTAATTTGTGGCAATCGTAAAACTCATCGACTAAGGCAATAAAACGCCGTGCTTCATCATCGAGCGTATGCTCATCCAATTGCTGCTTTTCTCGCTGATAGCTATCTTCTATACCATGCACAATAACCTTACCGGTTGCCTCTTTTCCCATTATTGGCACATTCGCGATATATACTACCGAAAACTGTTCTGCTAAAAACATATAGTCATTGGCGCTACGAGGGCCTGAGCACAATGCCATAAAATCAATCAGTAAAGCATCGTCAGTTTTTAATAAATAGGACAGAGCTCGGCCATGCACTGTCATTGTACTATTATGCATTACTTGAGAATGTGCGGATAAAAACCCAGCCTCAAATTCCGCGTGGGGCAAGTTAATAAAATAATGACGACTGCTTCTACCGTACCTGAAGCGGTGGTCTTCCTCCCCCGCTACGTTAATTACATGACAATGCGCATTTATTAAATCGATAGTTGGTAAAAATCGCGCGCGTTGCAAACCGTTGTAATAAAGTTGCTCGGGTTTTGCGTTAGAGGTTGCGACTAGTATCACGCCTTGTTCAAACAAAGCGTTAAATAACCGAGCCATGATCATGGCATCACCAATATCACTAACAAAAAACTCATCAAAGCACAGTACCTTTATCTCTTTGGCCCACTGTTTAGCTATTATTTGTAGCGGATTTTTATCCCCTTGTAACTTGGCCAATTGAGCATGAATTTTTTCAATAAAGTGATGAAAATGCAGGCGCTGCTTTTTTTCTGTGGGTAAGTTTTTATAAAATAAATCCATCAGCATAGATTTACCTCGGCCAACAGGACCGTATAAATATACCCCTTTGATTAACCGTGCTTTTTGCCACCAGCTTGTTGGCTGATTTAATTGCTCACTCAAAGACTGTAACGCACTCATGGCTTGGTGCTGCGCCGCATCAAAATCAAGCTCTCCTGATGAAACTTTGCGGTGGTACAGGCTTAAAATTTCTGTGCTGGGCTCTGTCATGGTATTTCACTATCCGCTATACTCGCGGCCATTGTAGCCGACTAAAAATGTGAACAACATGAAATTTCCTTGCCGTTTAGATAAATTTATTAGCCATTTAGCAGAATTACCGCGCTCAAAAGCCCGTGCGGCAATAAAAAGCCAAGCGGCTAGCGTTAATGGCGAGGTGATCACGGCATTCGACTTTCAAGTTACTCAACAAGATGACGTGCTGTTTTATGACGAGCCATTAGTGTTTTTAGGTAAACGCTACTTTATGCTCAATAAGCCGGTAGGTTATGTATGCGCTAATTCGGATGAGTTACACAAAACCGTATTTGATTTGCTTGATGAGCCAAACATGGCCAATTTTCACATTGCTGGGCGTTTAGACATAGACACCACTGGCCTAGTGCTTATTACTAATGATGGCGACTGGTCACACAAAATTACCTCGCCTAAAAAGAATAAATTTAAAACCTACTTGGTTGAAACTCAAGAGCCGATTACCGATGATGCACTGCAGCAATTACGCGACGGTGTGCAGCTTCACAATGAAAAAGATTTAACTCGCCCTGCTATTGCTGAGCGCTTAGGGAATTATGGTTTACGCTTGTCTATTTCTGAGGGTAAATATCACCAAGTAAAACGTATGCTAGCAGCGGTAGATAACAAAGTAGTTGAATTACATCGTGAACAAATTGCGGGTATAAAGTTAGGTGAAGATCTGGCTGCAGGTGAATACCGCCCACTAACCGCCGCAGAGATAAAACTGTAAGGCTGTTTAGGTATTAGGAAAACAGCTTCAAACTGACCGCAGCCCTTTCTGAAACCTGACGCCTAAAACCTGCTCTTATGATTTAATCTGCACTAAATCAAAGTCTGTCATCCCGGGTACAATGGCTTGTAGGCGAGACTCTGTAATATCTAGAGAATTTAAGCATTCACAATATTCAGAGGCTTTAAGTTCTAATTGGTGGGCTTTTTTTTGCAACGACTTATCGATTTCTTTGGTGATGATATCCATGCGTTGCCCCATGTCGTTCATGCGGTCTTCTATATTGCCTTCTCGAGATTTAAACGCATCCCCGAGCGACATTAAAATAGCACCCAAAGAGCCATGTACTGCAGAGTGTATTTTTTGGCTAATTTCTTTAGTAAAAAAATCATCAATTTGGGAAAGCGATTGAGGGGCTATAAAAAAGAAGTCGTCGCCACGCTTAAACTTATCCATAAGTGCACGCTCTACATATTGTAATTGCGTTTTTAGTACTTCGGGTTCTTTATCTGACATGCCCTCAACAACATGCTCAATAGCACTAAGCCCAAGGTTTACGCCATCAGTCGCTAAATCGACCAGCTCTGGAACCGTTTGACGAATACCATTGCTAAATTGTTCTAGCACTTTACTTTCGTCGGTACTTAAATCGACCCAGTAGCCTCGAATAAACAGTTGATTATTATTGTTAATTTGCACCCTAGTTTGGCCTTTATCAACAATACGGATCACATCATCGGTAATAATTAAACCATGACGAAGTTCAACATCACATTGCTTTTGTGCGATTGCATTGCAGCTTAAAAGTGCCATTGATAACGCCAATATCGAACGAGATAAAAACGCCATAAACACCTCAAAAAGACTAAAATAGGGGGTGGCTAGATTAACAAAAAACCAACTTTATGCAAGCAAAAGTAACACCCTAAAAACAAGGCACCATGAAACGTAACGTTTATACAGCGCCTTTATCCTCTGGCTTGTACTATTAAATAGGTGAGCCTGGTGGTATGGGTAACGCTTTAAAGTTATCAGGCCACTGGCCTGTTGTTAAAAACTGATTAATTTGCGCCGCTAAATAGTCTTTAAATGCGCTGTCACCTACTTCAGGGTGGCTCAGTAAAGAGTGTTGATTAAACTCATCAGCAAGTTTGCTTAAATAGAAATGCAGTTGCGCTTGCACTTCAGGGCTTAAACCGTCGTTAGCCACAAGATCAGCCATGGTTTTTGCCGTTAGGTACTGTACTCGTTGTGTTACTTTTCCTGTCATGGTGGCAGGCGCTGATACATTAAACACTTGCTTATTTAACTGTTTAAGTAGCTCATCTAGGCTATAAAAGCGGTTATCACGTGCTTGCTGCTGTGCTAATCGATTTAATCGTTGAGCATTGAGTAGTAACGATAAGCTATGCTGCGCGGCCACTTCAGGCAATGCTAGTGCATCCATAGTTAAGCCGGTACGACCCACTATACTTTCTCGTGATTTAGACTCGCCATACGCCTTTGGTACAATCAAAGACAGTATCGACTCTGGCAGCGTTAAATTAGTTGCTTTTAGGGTGGCTAAAATAGCGTTAACTGCTTGTTGCTGAGCCTCTTTAGCTACAACTTGGGCGCCTTTGACGGGTGCGTCACTACGAATTTCATAGTCATAATCAACGCCCGCAATAAGCTTTGCAACCGCTTCAACTTGATAACGATGGAACAAGTAAAGTGGCACTAGCTTTTCTTCTAACTGCGACAGTGCAACCCCAGTTTTTATATTGTTAATACCAAACTGCCCAAGCGCCTGCTTTCGCACATCAAGCACTCTAAGTAATTCTTCACTTGGATTACCACCATTATCCCAAAGGTGAGCTGTAGGGTGCGCCCCACCTTTGGCACGGGCATCACTGTCAGAAATAAACGCCAAACCTTGTGCTTTATTTTGCTGCAAAATAGCAGCGAGTGCTTCGCTTTCATCTTGGCCGGTAAAATCACTGTAGCCATATTTGATCACTTGCGTATCCCATGCGCCCATACCTTTAGCATAACCTTGAGATACATCTAACTGACCATTATCTGCAAAGCTCAATAACGGATGCGGATAATCCATCACCGAAGCACGATTATTTACTGACGCTGCGAAGTTGTGCGCAATACCCAGTGTATGACCAATCTCATGAGCACTGAGCTGACGAATACGATCAAGTGCCATTGCATGTAAGGTACCTGCCACTTCATTGCCTTTTAAATAAGGCGCAGCGAGTGATTCAGCAATTAAGATATCTTGACGCACTCGCAGCGACCCTAGTGTCACATGGCCTTTAATAATTTCGCCTGTACGTGGGTCTATAATTGAACTGCCATACGACCAGCCTCGGGTAGCACGGTGCACCCATTGAATAACGTTGTAGCGCACATCCATAGGATCTGCATTACTTGGTAGCACTTTAACTTTAAAGGCATTTTTATAGCCTGCAGCATTAAAAGCGTCATTCCACCATTGCCCGCCATCTAATAAAGCCGTTTTTACTGGTTCAGGTACCCCTGGATCTAAGTAATAAACAATAGGCTCTACTGGCTCACTAACTGCTAGGCTTGGATCTTTTTTTGCTAAACGATGACGCGGAATGTAACGCACGTACATAGACTCATCGAGCCCTGCTGCATAATTTTTATGCTCCACACTCCAATAACCCGATTGCGGGCTAAATTTACGAGGTGTGTAATTATCATCAGGCAATTGAATAAGTGAATGGTGCATGTGCACACTCAAAGCGTAAGGATCAGCACTCACTTGGCGAACGTATTTACCTGGTTTAGATCCTTTAAAGGTGAGAATGGCTTCAAGTTCAGTATTTTTCAAAAATGCTTTTGAGCGATTCATAAATACCGCACTGCGTGACTCATCAAGGCTAAACTGCCCTTGCTTGCGCGCAGCTAAAGTACGGCTTACGCCATGTACGTCACTCAGTAAATAAGGGGTGTAATCTATTAATGCAGCATTGTCATCTTGAGCGACAACTTTAAAACCCGCCAAAATGCTGGATGCAAACGCTTCTTTAACGCTTTGCTGCTCTGCTATATTACTCGTGTTTGCACGGTAGTAAGTATTTACGGCACGTAACATCACCTTGTTGCCAAAGCGCTCAAACTGTACCAAATAGGTACCGCCTAATTGGCCTCTATCTAAACCTATATCGTTAGAGCCAACGCCATAAGGCAAGCTATGCTGTAGTAAAAATTGTTGCTCAAGTTTATCAACTTTTAAATACACATTGCCGTTTTGGGTATCGTAAAAGAAAGAAAAATAACCAGGGAAATGGTTCATTTTTTCAGTAAATTCGTCAATAGACTTAATTGCTGCGTGCGCTTGAGTTATCATACAGAGCAGCACAGTAAAGAGTATGTAACTTAATCGTGATATTTTTTGCATAATCTTATCTTTGTTATTAGCGTTTTAAATGCGATGTAGGTACCCCATTATAGGGGGTTATTTATACAATACAGTTATTTAAGACGAATTTCAGCGCTCTAAACTAATCTCTCTCACATTATGATTAGTTTTAACACGTTATCAGGAAAAAAGAATGCGTAGACTCCCACCAGTATTACTAGAAGATGGCTGTTCAAGAGAACTTTTGTCGTTAATTCGTACTATTTTAGCGGCATGTAAAGAAATTTCATTTCGCGTCGGTCAAGGTGAATTATCGGGCGTATTAGGCTCAACCCTCGATGAAAATATTCAAGGCGAAACACAAAAGAAACTCGATGTACTGTCTAATCAGTTATTAAAAGATATATTGCTGGAGTCAGGCACAGTTAAAGCGATTGCCTCTGAAGAAGAAGATTATACTGTTGCCGGTAACCCAGATGCCGATTACATTGTTGCATTTGATCCACTTGATGGCTCGTCAAATACCGACATTAACTCACTTGTAGGTACTATTTTTTCTATTATGAAAGCACCTGTGGGCTCAGATGCTGCTGATGAAAAGATTTTTATGCAACCTGGGCATCAACAAGTGGCTGCAGGTTACGTACTGTATGGCCCATCAACTATGCTTGCGCTAACAACGGGTAAAGGTACACGCATGTTTACCTTAGATAAAACCCAAGGTAGCTTTTTACTTACTCAAGATTTTGCCGCTATTCCTGCTAAAACTAATGAATTTGCAATTAACGCCTCTAACCAGCGCCACTGGGAACCAGCGATGCAAAACTACATTAATGACTTACTTGCCGGAGATACAGGCCCTCGCGCTCAAAACTTCAATATGCGTTGGATTGCTGCAATGGTTGGCGATGTGCACCGTGTACTTAGCCGTGGTGGCTTATTTACTTACCCAACTGATACTAAAGATCCTAATAAGCCTAATAAACTGCGTTTACTTTATGAAGCAAACCCAATGGCAATGCTAGTAGAGCAAGCAGGTGGTATTGCTTCAACAGGCACTGAGCGTATTATGGATATTCAGCCTGATGCCATCCATCAGCGTGTTGCGGTTATTTTAGGCTCTAAAGACGAAGTAGAAACTTGCTTGAGCTATCATAAGTAAACTTTAAGAACAGGTTTTAGGTTTCAGGTGTCAGCTAGAGATTAGCCCAGTAGTGGTTACTAACATCTGAAAACTGTTGCTTAAAACCTTTCATACTTTCTGATAACCACCTGCTACTGTTGTAACAGCTTTAACAACTGTGCGAGCTTTTGATGAGTCAACTCGCCCATTTGCTCGCTATTACTTAGCGCGTAAATAACGCCTTCATGCTCGGCGCAATTTATGTCATCTCGCGACTCAATAACATTTGCCCACAGCTGTAAATCGTCAATATCAATTTCTTTATTGAAACAACGCGTAAGTACATTAATTAGTACAGGCTTTGTGAGTGTGTACAGGTAGATTTTATTGCTTGCTGCGGTTGAAACAATCACACTAATGGCACTATCTCTTTGCTCACCAAAAGTAATAAATTCAGCCAATGCTTTTTGTATATTCATAATGTTTGTTATTCTTGCTGCTCTACTGTTAATAAGACCTAAAATGACCCAGATAAACTGCAGCCAATGTAATACAACGCTTAACTGTAATGTTAATGATATAACCGCATGTTGGTGTTATCAGTTACCCGCTATTTTACCACTCGATGATACAGCAACCAGCTGCTTATGCCGATCATGTACTCTTGCTAAAATTAATTACTATTTAGAGACTATATACACCCAGCCAATTAAAAACCAAATAGCTTTTGCTAAACAATTTAGAAGCCATGATAATTTAATTGAAGGGTTAGATTACACCATGCAGAATAATTACATGGTGTTTAGTAAGTGGTATTTTTTAAAACGTGGTACTTGCTGCAAAAACGGGTGTAAAAATTGTCCCTATAGTTAAATTAGCCACCCACAGCAATAGGCAGTGAGCTATCAGCGCCCCACTCACTCCACGATCCGTCGTAAACACTTAAATTATTATATCCGCATTCATCAGCGAACAATGCAAGCGCACAGGCAGTAACACCCGAACCGCAGCTAAACTGTATCTGGGTTGCATTACCGACTAATTCACTAAACTGTGTTTGTATAAAGTCGAGTGATTTTGCCTCGCCATTTTCTAATAAACTACTTAAAGGTAGCGAGTAGCTATTAATAATGTGGCCGCTGCGCATACCCGCTCTTGGCTCTTTATTTTTACCGGTAAAGCGCTCATAAGCACGCGCATCTAAAATAACTGTATTGGCATCCTTAGTAGCACTTAGCACCTGTTTTTTATCAATGAAGTAATCAGGTTGGTAATGAGCAATAAAGTCGCCTTTTAGTGATGCTTGCGTATAGTTTGACTCAACCGCAAGCCCGAGTTCAAGCCACTTGGCTAAACCACCACTGAGCACTTTTACGTTATTAAACCCCATGGCTTTAAACATCCACCAGGCTCTAGCTGCACTGAATAACCCCGTATCTTCATAAATCACCACGAGTGAATCGTGATTCACTCCCGCTTTTTGCATCACTTGAGTAAATTGCTCTGCGCTACACAAGCTATTGGGCAATGGATTTGAGGTATCTGCGAGTTCTTTTTTGATATCAAACCGTTGTGCTTTGGGTAGCATAGCAACGGGCGAGTACTCCCCTGCAGCTGAGGGGCGTAGCATACCTGCATCAAAAATAACTAAGTTAGTTTGCTCTAAACGCGCATGTAACCATTTTGCACTGACTATATTTTTCATTGTTTATTCTTTTTAGTGCCATGATATTTAGAAAACTCATCATTGCCAGTAAAGCGCGCTTCAATTGCCTTGATGTGCTTCTCCTCTGTATGCTTCCAAACACCGGGTATGCAATAGACGTGTTCAAGAAAACTAAAAAACTTATTGCGTATTAACAAGTCAGGCTGCCACCCTTGAGTGATCTCATAAACATACTTACTCAATAATTCCGCATCGTTAGCATGTTTGACCAACCCATCAATGTTATAACAAGCTTGGCCCAGTGTTAATACCGGCTTATTAAATAGCAAAGCCTCAAGGCCAACAGTTGAGTTAATAGTTATGACTGCCTCAGCACATTTGATTAAGTCACTAGTGTTATTTCCATTAGCGAATATTGCTACAGAATCTTTGCTGTAAAGGTGGGAGTAATGTTTGTGCCATGATGGATGCTCTTTAAAAACGACTTTTAATGAAGGATCGTTCAAACTCTTAACAGCCTCAACTACAACATCATAAAACATATCCATTGAGTCTACCCAAGGAGAAAAGCTTGCTAACTGTGTATCATGAGGTACCTGAAAAGGAGCAAAAATATATCGCTCTGGAACTTTTTCGAAGTCAAATGAACATCGCTTTCTATGATCTGCTCTGGGAATTAAAGCTGGCTCCGAAAACCTCAAGGAATTATGGGGATCAAAGCTAAGATAAAAGGAAGGATCACGACTTAAGGATGCATTAAAATTAATACCACGCGGGTCTAAACTACTAGTCCCCGGCAAAAGTCCATTTTCATAATAAAATTGATTTATTCCTAGCGCTTTTGCAGCCATAGCTACAGTTATATTTGGTAATTTATTGCCATTCCAAAGAACAACATACTCAGGATCAACGTTGTTTAAAAGCGCTAAATATTTAGCATAACGCAAACGCTCAAACAAGATGAGGCTGAGTGTGTAACCCTTTTTTATTATATAGCTATTCCAAATTATATTACGCGCTTGTTTGCGTTTCAGCTGCGCTTTAACAACATCATTAAAGTCTACTCTAAATGCATCTTTTAAATACTTTATGGCAGAAAGCTTAGGTATTCCCATGACATGTAGCTGGCAGTCTAGTGACATTTTTTTTATTATTTTTTTATAATATTTTGCATGTACGTTACTGCGGGATATAAATAAATAAGCCATAAAAGCTTCGTTCACCAACTTTTTAATCAAATTGTACTACGTCGACAAGTGTATTAAAAGTTAGGTTCAATTATTAATGACTATCAATGTGATTTTAGTTGTTAAATCTTAATAATTTCGCCACGCAATGGCGCCATTTTAGCTAAAATTTCATTTTGCACTGTATGTGGGGTATTTTGCTCGTTCATTGCATTTATTAATAAATCGACAACGTGATTGAAGTCTTTTTCATTTATGTTCATACCTGTATGGATAGCAACCATCGAGTCACCTTTATATTCGCAAGGGCCCTCAAGCAGCGAACATAAATGGCTAATAAACCCTTGTCGAAAATGGCTAATATTACTGTGTTCAAAGTAATGAAATACCTGCTTGTCATTACCTATTTGGGCAATAAAACTGTCAGTTAACTTTTCAAGCCCAGCTTGTTCGCCTAGTTGCTGATACAAAGAGGTGTTGGGTTGGGTTGTACACCCTGCAAGTAAGTTTAAACAACAAAAAATAAATACACTCAGTTTCATTACCAATACCCCGTAACCGATAAATACCAGCCGGTTTGTTTATCAACACCAGCAATCCGCCCTAAGTCTAAATAGGCCGCAGTCACACTCATGTGCTTATTAGGCATCCACGCTATAAATAAATCGCGCCAATCTTGTTCGCCTAAACCTAGGTTATTGGCTTTTTGTCGATATTCAACACCAATGGCAAGTTCACGACTTACAAAAACTGCACTACTTGCTTCTACTAAAATATGGCTGCCCTCATTAGCCCCGCCATATCCTAACAGTCCTAGCTGATTGGCTTTACTGTAGCGAGTAGTCACATTCCAAAACCAGTTGTACCCAGCAAGTGCGCCCAAATGTAATTTACTGGCGGCTAGGTACACATCTGTACCACTGGTATTTTTTGCGCCAACTAACTTTGCTACTGTGCCATCCTCTAGTGATTTATGCTGTACCCCCATGCTTAGCTGGGGCCACTTACTGTATACTATATCACCATATAAACGAATTTTTGCCCCAGAAATTGACTGCTCTATTTCGGTATTGAGTGCAGGCACATCAAACTGCTGCACTGCATAACTGAGCTCAACACGATTGAATAGGTTTAGTTGCATGCCGCAGGCATCAAGACGGTAGTCAGTAACATCAGCACGACTACAAAAACCATTAACAGCCCATTCGTCCTCACTAGCATATCCTGCTAGCTGCGCCCAAGGAACTAACCCTCCTCCTGCACTGCCTTCAACTTGAGACACGCCCGGTGTTGCTAATAATTTCCCCGTAGCAGCCATACTTAACGCACTACAAAATGAGAGTGCCAAGGCGAATAATAACTTAATGTACACGCTGATATTCCTCTAACCATTGTTCTAATTGCTGCGCTTTTAAAGGGCGACTTAAATAGTAACCTTGCGCATGATCGCATTGCATTTCGTGAAGCATTGATAAAGACTCAGCGGTTTCTACCCCTTCAGCCACAACAGAAAACCCCAATTGGTGACCCAATGTGATTGAAGAGCGCACTATGTATTGATCTTTTTGTGATTCGTGCAGAGTTAAAATAAAGCATTTATCTAACTTAAGCTCATCAATAGGTAACATTTTTAAGCGCCCCAATGATGTTTGTCCGACACCGTAATCGTCTAATGAGATTTTAACGCCAATAGTTTTTAAATCTTCTAACGCTTTAATACCTTGGGCTTCATTTTCAATCATATCGCGCTCCGTCAACTCAATAGTGACAGAGCTTGGGTTTACTTGGTATTTATTTAAGGTGGCTACCAACGAAGCGTGAAAACCTGAATGAGCAATATCTTGGGCAGAAACATTAATAGCGGCTTGTAAATGAATATCCTTTTTTGACCAATCGGCTATTTGTGCAATCACAGTCTCGACAACCCAAGCGGTCAGCTCTACTATTAACCCTGACTGCTCGGCTAAATCAATAAAGACCTCAGGCGAGACCCAGCCACCATCTTTTCGTTGCCAACGAATAAGAGACTCTACCTTATCAATTTTCTGACTTTTAATATTCAATTTAGGCTGATAGGTCATAAATAATTGTCCATTATCATCATCAATTGCTTGTTTGAGTTCATCAAGCATAATTAAACGGTCTAAATGCGCCTCATCTTCACCGTCTTGATAATAATGTAAGCTTTGCTGACTCGTTGTAGCTGCATCTACAGCAATGAGTACACGTCGCATTAAATCGTCTGCTTTAGTCCCTTGCTCTGGGTATTGCACAATACCAGCATTAAAACGTAAGCTTATTTTTAAATTTTTAACCTTGTAAGCTAGCTGTAATTGCTTGAGTAAATCAGCCACTGCACATTTTACCTGCTCAACCTCTGCACAAGGGTAAACCGTTAAAAATTCATCGCCACCAATACGGGCATGAAAACCACCTAGCTCATCAGAAAATTGACGAATACGGTTTGCCACTGCAATTAAACATCCATCCCCTACTTGTGGACCAAGCTTATCGTTTATATGCCTTAAGCCTTTTATATCAATAGCAACAAGCGTGTACCGCGCATCATTAGTGAGCCGCTTAGCTAATAAATCTAACATAGCAGAACGGTTATAAAACCCTGTTAAAGTATCGTGATGTGCTTGAAAACTTATTTGCTGCTCACGCTTATTAATATCATTACCCATGTTATTAAAAGCATTCACGAGCGTTTCTATTTCACTGCTTTGCTTTTTACCTTCAAATTTAAAGCGGTAGTCGCCTTTTGCAAACTGTCTGGCAATAACCGCTAACTGTGAAAGTCCTGTCGTTAAATTATTTGCTAACAAACTACTGGTGATCACACCAAATAACATAGTTAAAACAGCGAGTGTGATCAGCGTTAATAATAATTGCTCAATATCGCGATAACTCGAGGTTAAATCTGCGCTAAGCAGTAAGGTTATCGGATGCGATTGTAAAGAGGGTAAAGCTATTTGTTCGTTTTCATAGGCCAAGTATTCGGCAAAAAAACGAGCCGTAGTTTTATTGGTAAAGTACGTTATTGGTTGAAAGTTATCTGGTTGGGATACTAGCGAGCTTGTTGCAAAATCATCTAATTGCGCAACAAAACTAACCTCCATTCCTGTTAAGCTTTTTAGCTCAGTAGCCACTGCAGATGTTATTTTAAATCCGACCAAACTGTAAGCTATGGTTCTGGGAGTTTTAACGGGTAATAAAATCACTTGGTACAGCTGGTTATTTAACACCACAAAGCTCGATTGCTCAGAATTATTTAATAACTCATCCATTAAGGGCTGTAGGTTATCGGCAAAATTTTGTGCATTAACATTAGCTGATACTAACCGCCCTGATAAATCGAGCAACAGCATAAGATCCGCATTGATCCGTTGACTGTGGTTGTATAACACACTGCTAATAGTGGCGGCATCACGAGTTGCAACCGCTTGCTTAAAACCAAAATCAGCGGTTAACACCTTTGCGGCTGTTAATAATAAGCCCTCTTTTGATTTTAAATATTGTTTATAAACGCTTTGCGCAACCGTTATATTTTGTTGCACTTTTTCTGCCTGAAATTTACTGGTAGACCACCAAAAGCTCAGTAAACTAACCAAGGTAGTGAGTAACACCAAGCCAACGCATAGCGTTGTTATACGGCTACGTAAATTATTGCCCATTACCTTTCCTAAATTTACTACCAAAGGTATTTCGTGGTGCAGGCGTAGACGTATTTATAGTGATTGATAACGGGTTGGTTGATTCTATACCAAACTGTTTTTTATTATCCAAGGGAGCTGTTTGTAGTGAATGCCAAACACTGGCTTGCACAGGAAAAGTGTCTACTTGCAGCTTTATCTGGCCTTGCTCGTTACTGGTATACACATGACTACTGTTAGCGACATATATATAGCCCACCATGGAGTCATGAATATTGCAGCCTAGAACAACAACACCTTGATTATCAAACTTAATAGGTTCTTCTGGCTGGCCAGAATAAAGCTTTAATTGAAAAGGTTTAGCTTTTGAAAAAGAATAAACATGGTGGCGAATATTATCGCTATTTGGAAAGTCGACGTACTGACCTTGGTGTACAATAAGCAACTCTGGAGAAAACTGTTTATCAACTTGATCCATTACCGCTGTGGGTAAATTGCCCGAAGTTTTTGAAGAAGGTAAATGATTTATTTCTACGACAGCATTAGGCAATACTTGGTCATGCTGATCTTTAATAACCAAATTAATGGTATTACCAAAAGCCGATACACTAAACAATACACCCAGTGCTAATAAATAACGACGTTTTGCAATAACTTGCCATGCTCGCTCTAACATAACCATACCCAAAAATTCACCATAGGTTAAGTTAATTAGAGACGAGCACTAATTGCAAGAATTATAGCTCAGCTACTTAAAATACATACTTTTTCATTAGTTAAAATGAGCTTTGCTATATCTGTCTACCCAATAGCGCCAAGTGCTCCATCTAAATCTAATGAGCCAAAGCGAGTTAA